>DUEP01000043.1 GCA_011176535.1 Anaerolineae bacterium
CCAGAGTGGCAAGATGGCAAGAGGTATTCTTCCTTTTTCGGTTTGGCACTCCATCTCAAGGTTTGTTATACTGGACAGGACCAACGGTTCTACCCTGAGCCACAGGTAGCAGACACCTGGCGCACTCTGGAGGCCCTATGAGCGTTCGCATCCTTTTAATTGAAGACGATGAAGGCATCGTCCGCTTTCTGCGGCGGGCGTTGAGTTACGAAGGGTACACGGTGAATGTGGCCACTGACGGCGAAACCGGTCTGGAAATGGCCCTCCAAACCCTGCCGGATCTGGTCATTCTGGACTGGATGCTGCCGGGGATGGACGGGCTGGAGGTTCTACGGCGTCTGCGGGCCCACGGCCAATGGCCCGTGTTAATGCTCACCGCCAAAGATGCGATCCAGGATCGGGTGGAAGGGCTGGACATGGGGGCCGACGACTACCTCACCAAGCCCTTCAACCTGGATGAACTGCTGGCCCGCATCCGCGCCCTGCTGCGCCGCACGCAGACCAGCGAAGCCCCCGAGGTGCTCCGCTTTGCCGACCTGGAACTGGACACCGGTACCCGTCAGGCCCGCCGCGGCGACCGCATCATCGACCTCAGCGCCCGGGAGTATGAACTGCTCGAATTGTTCATGAAGCATCCCCGCCAGGTACTTACACGCCCCCAAATCTACAGCGAAGTCTGGGGACACGACTTCAGCGGCGAAAGCAATATCCTGGAAGTCTATATCCGCTACCTGCGGCGCAAACTGGAAGCCGGAGGCGAACCCCGCCTGTTGCACACCGTGCGGGGTGTGGGGTATGTGCTGCGCGAAGAGACCCCATGAGCCTGCAAACCCGCCTGACGCTGCTCTACACCTCCCTCATCGGTGGTATGCTGCTGCTGTTTGGGGCGTCGGTGTACGCCCTGCTGAGTGTGTTGCTGGTGCGCCAGGTGGACGCCACCCTCCTCCAGACGGCCCAGGACCTCATCGCCAGCATCCAGGTCAGCGCCGTGGGGGATGTCAAAGCGCTCAGCCTGCCCAACCTGGATTTCACCGCCAATGTCTTCGTCCAGGTGTGGAGCCCCACAGGGAAACTCCAGCAAAGTTCGCCCAACCTGGGCGCCATCACCACACCCCTGGACCCGGTGGGGTTGCGCCAGGGGCATCCCACCCTACGCCAGACCCGCATCGGTCAGACCCGCCTGCGCGTGCTCACCGTACCGCTGGAACTCAGCGGACGCCCCGTGGCCGTGCTGCAGGTGGCCGCCCTGCTCACCAGCGTGGATCAAGCCCGCCGGGTGTTGGTCACCGCCCTGGCAACAGCCCTGCTGCTCACCGTGGGCCTGGCCCTGCTCATCGGGGGATGGGCCATCCGCCGCGAATTGGCCCCCCTGGAGGAAGCCACCCGCATCGCGCAAACCATCACCGAAACCGGCAACCCCTCTCGGCGTATTCCCCTTCCCCGGCGCCACGAAGGTGACGAAATCGGGGCCCTCATCCATGCCTTCAACGACACTCTGACCCGCTTGGAGCACCAGTTCGCCGTGCAACGCCGCTTTCTGGCCGATGTAAGCCACGAACTGCGCACACCGCTCACCGTGATCAAAGGCAATGTCCAACTGATGCGCCGCTTTGGCAAAGCGGACCCCGAAGCCCTGCAAAGCATCGAGCAGGAGGCCGACCGCCTCACCCGCCTGGTGGAAGAACTCCTCTTCCTGGTCCAGGCCGAAAGCGGCCACCTCCCCCTCCAGCGGAAGCTCGTCCCCCTGGAGGAACTGGTGCTCGAAGTGGCCCAGGAGGTGCGCGTGCTGGCCCGCGAAAAGCCGCACCTGCGCCTGCTGGTGAAGCCGCTGGAACCGGCCACCGTGTGCGGCGACCGCGACCGGCTGAAGCAGATGCTCCTCAACCTGCTGAGCAACGCGCTCAAGTACACGCCCGACGGCGGTGAGGTGCGGGTGGGGCTCTTCCCTAAGGAAGACGAAGCCCTCCTGGAGGTCCAGGACACCGGGCTGGGCATTCCCCCCGAAGATATCCCCTATCTCTTCGAGCGTTTTTACCGCGCTGACCGCGCCCGGCAACGCTCCAAAGGGTTCGGGCTGGGGTTGTCCATCACCTATTGGATTGTGCAAAACCACCAGGGGACCATTGAAGTGACTTCTCAACCCGGCAAAGGCGCCCTGTTTACCGTGCGGCTCCCGCTGCTTGCCGAGGGTCAACCCTGCAACGGAGAAGGAAACGCCACCTGAGAGGGCTACGGCAGGCCCAGGCGGCGGTGTGCCCGCTGGCACAACGAAGCCCCACCCGCCGCCAGCCAACGCGCTAAGGTGGGGCTAGTGGATTTCCCCGCCTGGGCGTCGGCGTAAATGCCTACGCCCCAACCCACATAGCGTTGCGTCTCGGCCGGCCAGTACGCCATAGGCCAGGTCAGGACCCCAGGGCCGCCGTTGTACATGGCCAATGCCAAACGCACATCGCCCTGGGCGCGTTGCAGCGCCTGGCGCAAATAGGTCAGTCCCCGGCGGGCGTTGGTATCGGGCTGAAAGGGGTCCTCATGGGGGCGAAAGTGGAAGGGCATCACCTGGAACAACCCCCGGGCACCGGAGCGGGAGAGGGCTTGCGGGTCACCGCAGGACTCAATCTGCATCACCGTGGCGATGAGATTGGGGTCCAAACCGTAGTCCTCGCTCCAGCGGCGAATTAGAGGAGCCCAGTACTGCACCTCGGGGGTGAAAAACGGTGCCAGCCGTGCTGCGGCCTCCGCCGCGCCCTGGGGCTGAGGCGCCACCTGGGCCTGTTGCGGTGGCTTAGGGGTCGCCGCGGCCTGAGTGGGCCACTGCACGGCGCTCACCAGTGCCGTCCCCAGGGCCACCAGCACCAGCCCCAGCAGCGGGATGAGGAAGCCCAGCAAACATCCCTGGGGGCCGGCGGTGCCTTGCACCCCCTCAGGCGCAGCCTCCACCTCGGGCCAGTCAAAACCGCCGGACGCCATGGGAGGACGCCTGCATCCCCACGGGATGGTAAGTCGGTTCGGCCCGGACGCTGGTCGCCCGGCCCATCCTTGCGGCAGCGGCGGCCCGGGCGCGAGGCGCGGGATTCGGGCGAGGCCCTACGGTGAACAACCGCTCCCCCGCCAGGGAGAAGGTACCGATGAGCAACACACGGATGAGCCACACGAGAAGGGCGACAAAAACCGGCACCACCTTGAGCAAGGTTTCGCGGCTGAGGATGGCGTTCCCCAGGGCTTCATGGCTCAGTACGGCCACAGAAACGCCCCACCAGGTGAGCATGGCGTTCATCGTGGCGGCCAGCATCCAGGCGCCAAACAGGTACCATACCTCGGCCGGATCATCACGCCCCTGCTGCGGCGTGAACAAACGCGCGATACCGGCAAAGTCGATGCCGCAGAAGGCAATGGCCAGAATCGTCGCCCAACGCAGCCCTAAAAACCGCAAATTGCCCAACAAATCCCGCAGGGCGAAATCGGTGGTGCTGTAGTTGAACATCTCGAAAAAGAACAGGGCTATCAGCAAAAGCCCGCCCAACAACCACCCCCGTTGCCAGGGAAAAGACACCCTGAAACGAACCTTTTGCGCCGCCATTGCCAACCTCCCGGTGAGAAAGGGAAAAGGGGTTGCCTGGGTCTCGATTATAGAACACATGTTCTTTTTCGTCAAGTTTTCCCGGCTTGACCGCATCCCACAATGAAAGTATAGTAAGAGCGCCTTAGAGGAGGAGGCTTGCCATGGATGCCAAGCCTTATCGTTATCCCTATCCGCGCCCCATGGTGACCGTGGATGTCGTCGTCTTCACCGTGCGGGAAGAACGTCTGCAAGTGCTGTTGGTGCAACGCAAAAGGCCCCCCTTTGCCGGCCAATGGGCCCTTCCCGGCGGGTTCATCGGCATGGACGAATCGCTGGAAGAGGCCGCCCTGCGCGAGTTAGCCGAGGAGACGGGCGTCACGCAGGCCTACCTGGAGCAACTTTACACCTACGGCGACCCCCACCGCGACCCCCGTGGCCGGGCGATCACCGTGGCCTACTTCGCCCTCATCCCCGCGGGTAGGCCTATCGGCGCCGAGGGGGGCGACGACGCCTCCCAGGCGCGCTGGTTCCCCACCGACGACCTGCCCCCGCTGGCTTTCGACCACGCCGAGATCATCGCTTACGCGGTGCGCCGTCTGCGATACAAACTGGAGTACACGGCGGTGGGCTTTGAACTGCTCCCCGAAGAGTTCACCCTCAGCGAATTGCAACGGGTCTACGAAATCATCCTGGGGGAAAAACTGGACAAGCGCAACTTCCGTCGTCGCATCCTGCAGGCGGACATCATCGAAGCCACCCCGCACTTTCGCATCGGCGAAGGGCGCCCGGCCCGGCTGTACCGCTACCGCTCCGACGCAGTGGCGGAGGTCAAGGCCCGGCGCCTGTTCCCCTGAACTTCTGCGTCCCCCTACCACATTCTGGTAGGGCTTTTTGCATGCTCTCCCCTCGCCGCACCTCACCCTGGGAGCAAGCCATGAGCAACTACCTCGCCGTGGCCCTGGGCGCCATCTTGGGGGGCCACCGCCCGCTACGCTATGGAATGAAACCGCAGCCTCTTCACCAGGAGACCCCCGATGAGTTATCGCCCCTTCCCCCTGGAAGCCCAACACCTCACCGCCTACTTCGGTGAAAGCGACCGCTGGCAGGGCAAGCCCCTTTACCTGGCCCTGCTGGAGACCCTCAAAGCCCATGGCCTGGCCGGAGGCACCGTTACCTGCGGGGTGGCCGGTTTCGGCGCCCATTCGATCATCCACACCGCCGCCATTTTGCGCCTGTCCACCGACCTCCCTCTGCGCCTGGAAGTGTGGACACTCCCGAACGCATTGTCCAGGCGGTGGACCTCATCCGCCCCATGCTGCGCGAAGGATTGCTCACCGTGGAAACCGTCCAGGTGGTGGCCTACACCCATCGCAACCTGCATCCCCATGAGCGCGCCCCCCATCAGCGCCCAGGCCGACGAACCTCTGGGACGCGCCGTCCAGCCCATGGTCCAAGGAGGGACTCAAGCGGCTGCCCATGGTGGACCGCCAGAGCCCACTGGTGGGGATGCTCTCCCACGTGGATGTGCTGCGCATCTCGGCCAAGAGGAGGATATGACGGCGCACCGATGCTCTCCCACGTGGATGTGCTGCGCACTGTGGGCCCCCTGATCGGCCCCCTGAGCACGCCGCCGCGAGCCCCATCTCATAGACACCGCCCGAAGACATCCTCACCCCGGACTTCCCCACGGTGACGCCGCACGACGGCCTGGCGACCGTGGGGGATGCGCTGCTCGCCCACCGGGCCCGCCGGGTCGTCGTGGTGGCCGCCCAGGGGCGGCCACTGGGCCTGATCACCGACGCCGATCTTCTGGCCCGTGTGGCTCCCTAAGGCTCGCCCCGGCCTGCTGGACGCCCTGCTCCACCGGCGTTGTTCCCCAACCCAGGGGCTGACAGCCCGCGACTTGATGTCGCCCGGCGTGCTCACCGCCTCGGCCGAGGCCACCCTGGGCGAGGCCCTGGCCCAAATACTGGCCGCCAACCGCAGGTGGCTGGTGGTAGTGGACGCAGAAGGCCGGGCCCTGGGCCTGCTCCACCGCCAGCGGGCCCTGAGCGTGCTCCTGCCTCCATGGCCAGAGGCCACCAGGGCCAGTGACCTTTCCGCTACCGACTTCAGCGGACCTTCCTTTACAAAACCCCGGCTCTGAAGTAAAATGGGCAACCGTTGGGAAGTTTGTGAACGAATTTTGGTTTGGAGGGAGTACCTTGCCGCACACGAAGTCTGCACTCAAACGCATGCGCCAAAATGAGAAGCGCCGCCTGCGCAACCGCTGGTTCCGGGGCCGGGCCCGCACCTTCATCAAGAAGGCTCGCAAGGCCATGGCCGCGGGCGACCTGGAAGCCGCCCGCCAGTACACCCACATGGCCATCAAGGCCTTGGACAAGGCGGCCGAAAAGGGCATTCTGCATAAGAACACGGTGGCGCGCTACAAGAGCCGTCTCACCAAGCGCCTCAACGCCCTGGAAGCCCAGCAACAGGGCGCGTAGACCCGCATGGGCGGGTCGTGAGGAAAGGGTCACGGGAGCCTGCAGGGGCAGGGCTCCCGTTTTCCTGCTTGCACGAAAGCGAGGGGCTATGTTTGCGCAAGAGCAACGCACCATCGAAGAGCGCATCCGCGCCTTTCTGCGCCAGCAGGGCGTGCCAGAGCCGGACACTTTCCCCTGGGCGCCGCTGAACTTGGCCAAGGGTACCTGGGGCATCTCCATCAACTTTTTTCAACTGGCAGCCGACGAGGCGCGTAGCGGGCGGCTCAAAGGGGTGCCCGTGCCGCAGCGAGCGGCCCAACTGGCCCAGGCCGTGGCCGAACACTTAGACGATCTGCCCGGCTTCGCCAAAATCGAGGCGGTCAAAGGCTACCTCAACTTCTACTTTGACCCCGCCGTGTACAGCCGCCGGGTGTTGGACACCGTGCTCGAGCAGGGCGACCGCTTCGGCCAGGGCGAGCCCAAGGGCCAGCGGGTCATGGTGGAGTTCTCCCAGCCCAACACCCACAAGGCCTTCCATGTGGGCCACCTGCGCAATGTCATCTTGGGCGAGGCCGTTTGCCGCATCTTAGAGACCGCCGGGTACGAGGTAGTGCGGGCCAACTACATCGGCGATATCGGCCTACATGTGATCAAATGGCTGTGGAACTACATGAAGTACCACGCGGGCGAAGAGCCGCCCGCCGAAGACAAAACCCGCTGGATGGGTGACCTCTACGCTGAAGCCACCCGTCGGCTGGACGAACACCCTGAACTGGAAGCCGAGGTGCGCGCCCTCTTCGCTCGCTGGGACGCCCGCGAGCCCGAAGTAGTGGCCCTGTGGGAGAAGACCCGCCAGTGGTCCCTGGAAGGCTTCGAGCAGATCTACCGCCTGCTGGATGTGCACTTCGACCGGGTGTACTTCGAGAGCGAGGTAGAAGAGCCGGGCAAGGAACTGGTGGAGCGCATGATCGAGATAGGCATCGCCACCGACGAGCGCCCTGAGGGGCCGGTGGTGGTCCACCTCGACCAGTTGCTGGGCCTGGAGAAGGAAACCTACCGCTCCTATGTGGTGCTGCGCTCCGACGGCACCTCCCTTTACGCCACCAAAGACCTACCCTTGGCCATCCTCAAGTTTCAGGAGTACCCCGACCTGGCGCAGAGCATCTATGTCATCGATGTGCGCCAGTCGCTGTACCTCAAGCAAATCTTCAAGACCCTGGAACTCATGGGCTACGAATGGGCTGACCGGCTCCACCACCTGGCCTACGAAATCGTCAACCTGCCGGGCAATGTGACCATGTCCTCCCGCGAGGGCACGGTGGTGCTGCTGGACGACCTGGTGCGCGAGGCCCGGGCGCGCGCCCGCGCTGTGGTGGAAGAAAAGAACCCCCACCTGGACGAAACCCTGAAGGGCAAGGTGGCCTTCGCCGTGGCCATGGGCGCCATCAAGTACCCCATGCTGGCCCGGGAGAACACGAAAATTGTCACCTTCGACTGGGAACAGGCCCTGGACTTCGAAGGCGTGGCCGCGCCCTACATCCAGTACGCCCATGTGCGGGCCAACTCCATCCTTCGCAAGGCGAACTTCGCCGTGCCCGAAGGGCTCACGCCGAGCCACGACCTGCATCCCACCGAGGTGGAGTTGATCTCGCGGATCGCGGCGCTGCCGGGCGCGGTGCAGCGGGCCGCCGAGGAGTACAAGCCCCTGCACATCGCCAACCTGGCCTACGAAATGGCCCGCGCCTTCAACGACTTTTACAACCAGTGCCCGGTGCTCACCGCCGAGCCAGCAGTGCGTGACTTCCGTTTGCGTCTGGTGGCTGCGGCCAGGCAAGCCATCGCCAACGCCTTGCGTTTGCTGGCGATTCCCGCCCCCGAAGTGATGTGAACCCCACGGCCCCCGTTTTCGGGGGCTATCTGTTGTGCTCTCTCCCACCCCCGCCCTTCTTCCCGCCTTAGTCAGGGAGGGGAGGGATTGGCATTGAACCCCCATGGGGGTTCCGTTTTAATCCCCAAATCCACGGAGGAAAACATGGCTCCAGTTCATGTTCTCATCATGGGCGCTGCCGGGCGTGATTTCCACAACTTCAATGTGTTCTTCCGCGACAATCCGGATTACGAAGTGGTGGCGTTCACGGCGACCCAGATCCCCAATATCGAAGGCCGTGTATATCCCGCCGAACTGGCCGGCGCACGCTACCCGAAGGGCATCCCCATTTACCCCGAAAGCGAACTTCCCCGGCTCATCCGTGACCTCAAAGTGGACCAGGTGGTCTTCGCTTACAGCGATGTGTCCCACGAATATGTGATGCACAAGGCCTCGCAAGTCATCGCCGCCGGGGCCGACTTCCGTCTGATGGGGTTGCACAGCACCCAGTTGAAGAGCAGCAAGCCCGTGGTCTCCATCGGCGCGGTGCGCACCGGCTGCGGCAAAAGCCAGACCACCCGCCGCGTCTCCCTCATCCTGCGTGATATGGGGTACAAGGTGGCCGTCATCCGCCACCCCATGCCCTATGGAGATCTGGTCAAACAGCGGGTTCAGCGCTTCGCCACCTACGAGGACCTGGACAAACACGAGTGCACCATCGAGGAGCGCGAGGAGTACGAACCCCACCTGGACAACGGGATGATCGTCTTCGCCGGAGTAGATTACGAAGCCATCCTGCGCCAGGCCGAGCAGGACGCCGACATCATCCTCTGGGACGGCGGGAACAACGACCTCCCCTTCTATGTGAGCGATTTCCACATTGTGGTGGCCGACCCGCATCGGTCCGGTCATGAGATGAAGTATCATCCCGGCGAGGCCAACGCGCGCATGGCCGATGTGTTCGTCATCAACAAAGTGGACACGGCCGAGCCCGACGCCGTGCTCGCCGTGCGGGAGAATCTGCACGCCCTGAACCCCGAGGCGCTGATCATCGAGGCGGCCTCGCCCATCTTCGTGGACGACCCGGCCGCCATCCGCGGCAAGCGGGTGCTGGTAGTGGAAGACGGTCCCACCCTGACCCACGGCGAGATGGCCTACGGCGCGGGCTGGGTGGCGGCCAAACGCTTCGGCGCGGCCGAAATCGTGGACCCGCGGCCCTACGCCGTGGGCTCCATCCGCGAGACCTATGCCAAGTACCCCAACACAGGGGCGGTGCTCCCGGCGATGGGCTACGGCAAGGAGCAAAGGCACGAGTTGGAAGAGACTATCAACCGCGCCGAGGCCGACCTGGTCATCGTGGGCACCCCCATCGATTTAGGCCGCCTGCTCAAACTGAACAAGCCTTACCAGCGGGTACGCTACGAGTTGCAGGAAATCGGCGTACCCACCCTGGAGGACCTGCTGCGCGAAAAGTTCGGCCAGGCGTAGCAGGGGCTCCCCGCGCGGCGTGACCGAAACCGCCCGATGCTCCCGGCGTCGGGCGGTTTTTTCTTACGATGTGGGGTGCCATCGTTGCGCCGTGGGTGGTTTCGCACCCGGTCCTTTGCGCCTCCGCGGTCCCCCGTGCCTTCCGCATCATCCGCGGTCCATGTTCGCGGCATACACAGGTCCGCCATCCGGTGGTAAGATTATCTCTGGCGGCCTGGAACAAACTAGAGCCGCTATCCCATTGACTCACCCCTATGAGGAGGAACGATGTCCCGCGAACAAGCCTTAGCCTACCTCGAGCAGCACGCCGAGCGTTTCCTAGCCGAACTGGAATCTTTCCTGCGCATCCCCTCCATTTCCACCCTGCCGGAGCACAAAGCCGACATGGAGCGGACGGCCAACTGGGTGGCCGAGAACCTGCGGGCCATCGGCGCGGAAAACGTGCAGGTGTTCCCCACTGCTGGGCACCCGGTGGTGTACGGCGAACTGCGCGCCGTGCAGCCCAACGCGCCCACGGTGTTGGTCTACGGTCACTACGATGTGCAGCCCGCCGAGCCGCTGGAGGCCTGGCATTCGCCGCCTTTCGAGCCCACAGTGCGGGGGGAACGCCTCTACGCCCGCGGCGCGACGGACATGAAAGGCCAAGTCATAGCCTCCCTCAAGGCCGCCGAGGCAGCCATGCACGGCGGCCTACCCATCAACCTGAAATTCCTCATTGAGGGCGAGGAAGAGGTTGGTTCGCCCAACTTGGCCCCCTTCATCGCCGGGCACAAAGACCTGCTGGCCTGCGACTTCTGCCTCAACCCCGACGCCGGGATGATCGCGCCGGATTTGCCCACCATCACCTACGCCTTGCGCGGGCTGGCCTACTTTGAGTTGCGGGTCTACGGCCCCAAGCAGGACCTGCACTCCGGCATCTACGGCGGCGTGGTGCACAACCCGGCCCAGGCCTTAGCCGAACTCATCGCCGGCATGCACGACGAACAGGGCCGCGTGACCCTGCCCGGCTTTTACGACAAAGTGCGCCCACTGGATGACGAAGAACGGGCCGAATTGGCCCGCCTGCCCATGGACGAGGCCTTCTACTTAGCACAGACGGGGGCGCCCGCCCTGTGGGGCGAGGCCGGCTACACCCCTGTGGAGCGGGTCGGTGCCCGGCCCACTTTGGAGGTCAACGGCTTGTACAGCGGCTTCATCGGCGAGGGGGCCAAGACGGTGCTCCCGGCTTACGCCATGGCCAAGATTTCCTGCCGCCTGGTGCCCGACCAGGACCCCGACGAAGTGGCCGCCCAGATGCGGGCCTACTTGGAGCAGCACGCCCCACCCACCATCCGCTGGGAGTTGGAGGTGATGCACGGCGGCCCGGCCTCCATTACCGACCGCAAATCGCCCTGGGTGCAAGCGCTGGCCCAGGCCATGGAGCAGGTGTGGGGCGTGCGACCGGCCTACAAACGCGAAGGGGGCAGCATCCCCGTGGTGGCGCAGATTCAGGAAATTTTGGGCAAGGACTCTGTGCTCACTGGTTTTGGCCTGCCCGATGGTAACCTCCACGCCCCCAACGAAAACCTCCACCTGCCTACCTGGCGCAAAGGGATCATGGCCCTGGTGCACTTCTTCTATAACCTGGCCGACTAAGCCCGGGTTATGCCCGTTTGAGGATGCGAAGCGCCTAAGCGCCTGCTTTCTACCCCAACCTCACCAATCTGGGCTATAATAGTCAGGACTGGCGCTGAGACTCGGATGCGCATAAGGCACAGCAAAAGCCCCGTGTCATGGCGAGGCCCCAAAGGGGCCGTAGCCATCCTCCCGGCTGGCAGGCGAAAGGGCTTGTAGAGCACAAACCTTGGCCCTGGGGATGACTTCCCCTGAGAGCGAAAGCCCCCAAGGGGCGCGGCGGCCAGGGCATGGCGCACCTGCCATCGGATGGCGTCCTTCCTCCACCGTGTTCAAACCGCGGGCGAATTTTTTCACACAAGGAGCGACTTATGGCCAGCGTGACCTATGACCATGTGACCAAACGCTTTGGGGAAGTCGTGGCCCTCAATGATCTCACCCTCCAGATCAACGACAAAGAGTTTCTGGTTCTGGTCGGCCCCTCGGGATGCGGGAAGACCACGGCTCTACGCTGCCTGGCCGGGCTGGAGGAAGTCACCGAAGGGCGCATCTTGATCGACGGCCAGGTGGTCAACGATGTGCCGCCCAAAGACCGCGACATCGCCATGGTCTTCCAGTCCTACGCCCTCTACCCCCACATGACCGTGTTCGACAACATGGCTTTCGGCCTCAAACTGCGCAAGGTGCCCAAAGATGAAATCAAGCGCCGCGTGTACGAGGCCGCGGAAATCCTGGACATCGTCCACCTGCTGGACCGCAAGCCGCGTCAACTCTCCGGTGGCCAACGCCAGCGGGTCGCCGTGGGACGGGCCATTGTGCGCAACCCCAAGGTGTTCCTCTTTGACGAACCCCTCTCCAACCTGGACGCCAAACTGCGCGTACAAACCCGGGCGGAACTCTCCAAACTCCACAAGCGCCTCCAAACCACCTTCATCTATGTGACCCACGACCAGGTCGAGGCTATGACCATGGCCGACCGCATCGCCGTGATGCACCAGGGCGTGTTACAACAGGTGGACACGCCGCAGAACCTCTACGATCATCCGGCCAACATGTTCGTGGCGGGCTTCATTGGGTCGCCGGCGATGAACTTCTTCCGCGGCACGTTGCGGCAAAGCGAAGGGCATTTCTATGTGGACACAGGCGCCTTCTCCGTCCAGGTGCCTGACGAGCGCAAGGAAGCCTACCAGAGTTATCTCAACCGCTCCGTGATCCTGGGGGTACGGCCAGAGCACATCCACGACCCCAAATACGCCCCGCCGGGCATCTTGGGGCAGCCTGTCGAGGGCAGGGTGGAAGTCACCGAATTGATGGGCAACGAAATTTTCGTTTACCTGCACGCCGGAGATTACTCCTTCATCGCCCGTGTGGATCCCCGCTCCACCTACCGCATGGGCGAAAAAGGCCAGGTGGTTTTCGACATGAGTCAGATGCATCTCTTCGATCCGGAGACAGAAAAAGCCATCCCTTTCCAACGAGTCGCCCAACCGGCGTAACCTAGCCCGCTGATCGCCTCGCCCCGGGGCATCTCTCCCCCGGGGGTTTTTCACGCCCGCCAAGGAGGTGAACATGCCTGCGAAATATCTGAAACCCCTGTTACAACCCAACGGCAGCAAAATCGTCCTGCTGGTCCTGGACGGGCTGGGGGGGCTCCCCTTGCGTCCCGGCGGCGTCACCGAACTGGAATACGCCCACACCCCCCATCTGGACCGTTTGGCCGTCGAGGGGACTTTGGGGCAAACCATCCCGATTGCGCCGGGCATTATCCCCGGTTCGGGGCCGGCCCACCTGGCCCTCTTTGGCTACGATCCGCTCCACCACCCCGTGGGCCGCGGCGTGCTCTCGGCGTTGGGTGTGGGCCTTGATGTCCGGCCCGGCGATGTGGCCGCCCGCGGCAACTTCTGCACCCTGGATGCTGACGGGAACATCGTGGACCGCCGCGCCGGGCGCATCCCCAGCGAAGAGGCCGCCCCCTTAATGGAACGCCTGGCCCAAATCACCCTCCCCGGGGTCGAGGTCACCGTCAAACAAGTCAAGGAGTACCGCTTCGTCATCCGTCTGCGGGGCGACGGCCTCTCCCCCGCCCTGGCCGACACCGACCCCCAACGCACGGGCGTGCCCCCTCTACCCGTCCGTCCCACCGAGGACACCCCAGAAGCGAAACGCACCGCCGACCTGCTCAACCAGTGGCTTGCCAGGGCTCGCGAAGTCCTGGCCGACCACCCCAGGGCCAACGGCGTCACCCTGCGCGGCTTCGCCACCAACCCTCAACTGCCCGATTTCGGAGCCGCTTATGGCCTCAAGCCGGCCTGCGTGGCCGTGTATCCCATGTATCGCGGCGTGGCCAAACTGGTCGGCATGGAGGTCATCACCGACCTGGAAGGCGATACCCCGGCCGATGAATTCCGCACCGTGGCCCGCTACTGGGACGATTACGACTTCTTCTTCGTGCACATCAAGAAGACCGACTCGAAGGGCGAGGACGGCGACTTCAAGGGCAAGGCCCATGTCATCGAGCAGGTGGATCAGGCGCTCCCCCTGCTGCTCGACCTCAAACCTGATGTGCTCATCGTGACCGGCGACCACTCCACCCCGGCCAAGTGGCGCAGCCACTCCTGGCATCCGGTGCCCACCCTGCTCTGGGCGCCCCTCACCGCCCGGCCGGACGCCCAAACCGAATACGGCGAGACGGCCTGCGCCCAGGGCGGCCTGGGCACCTTCCTGGCCAAGGAGATCATGCCCTTAGCCCTGGCCCATGCCGGGAGGCTGACCAAGTTCGGGGCGTAAGGCCCCTCCCCAGGCAAAAAGGCCATCCCCGCCGGGATGGCCTTTTTCCTTTCCCGACCGCGCCGGTTGTGGGGCCCTGGACGGTGAGCGACTTGCGCACCCTCCCTCAGGGGGAAGCCGCGAGGCTCAATCGGAGAGCGAAACCGGTAAGGTCACTTTCCAGGTCCGGCGATCCTGCCACAAGAACACCGCTGCCGCAGCCAACCCCAACACCAGCGCCGCCATCCAAGGCGAGGCGGGGTGAACGCGGTCGCTCAGCCAGCCGCCCACGGGCGTGACCAGCCCCGAAGCCAGGTTCCACACCAGACCCAGGGCCGCCATGTAGCGCCCCCGACGGTCGGGCGGCGCCAGGTTGGCCACATAGGCCGACGCCGTGGGCACCAGCAGCATTTCCCCCAAAGTGACCATCACCATGCTCAGCCAAAAGTGCCCAAAGGTGCGCCCCAGGGCCATGCTCCCGATGCCCAGGCCGTACAGAGTGGCCCCGGCGGCCATCACCCGCAAACTGGAAAACCGCTCCACTCGCCGGGTGACGGCAAATTGAAACAGCACCACCAAGGTTGCGTTGGTGGTGGCCAGCCAGCCAAACCGGCTTTCGGGGATGCCGAAGCGGGTCTTGAGATACAGGCTGAGGAAAATCCACATCAACGCGGCGGCCATCACCGCCAACAGGTAGGCCAGGAGTATCCCCCGCAAGGCGTGGTCGGCGGCCACCTGAAGATACTCCAGCGCCGCGCGGCGCACGGCGTCCCAGGCCAGGCGCCCCTGCCCGGGCAGGGTTTCGCGGGCGGCGAACAGGAGCAGCAAGGCGTAGATGACGAAGCCCCCGGCCGCTGCGTAGAACGCCAGGCGATACGACGCCGCCGCCAGAAAGCCCCCTATCGCCGGGCCCACAGCCACGCCCAGGTTGTTGGCCATGCGCAACAGAGCGTAGGCTTCGGGGCGGCGCTCGGGGGTGACCAGATCGGCCAGCATGGCGTCGCCGCCCACGCGATAGAGAGGCGAGAACAACCCCCACAGCGCCATGAGGAGCGCAAAGGCCCACCAGGAGGCGGCCCACCCCAGCGCCAGATACACGCCCCTGCCCCCAGCAGGCTGATGACCAACACCCCCTTGCGCCCCCAGGTATCCACTACCGGCCCGGCTAGCAAAGCGGCCAGCAGCCCCATGACCGCGTTGATGGTAAACAGGCTGCCCACCTGGGCCAACGGAGCGTTCAGGCGCTCAGAGGCGTAAATCAGCAAATATGGCCAGAGCATGCTGGCCCCTAAGGTGGCCAGCAGCATCCCGACGAACATGAGCCAGAATTGAGGCGGGTAGTTGCGCATGGTGGTGGATTGGTTGACTGGTTACTTGGTGGCGTTGGGAAGAGCGGCCTGGGGCAGGCAGGCAAAAACCCCGGCCAGGCGCTCCGCCCACCGGGGTCATTCTTGTTGGAGGGATGAGGGGCTACAGTCGCTCGGCCACCCAGTCGGGGATCGCCGCCAGGGCTTCGTCCAGGCGGGCGGGGTCTTTGCCCCCAGCCTGGGCCAGGGTAGGCTTGCCGCCGCCCCCGCCACCGACGAACCGGGCCACAAAGCGCGCCAGTTCGTCGGCCCGCAGGCCGCGCTTCACCAGATCGGCGCTGACCGCCGTCACGATGAGCGGTCGGCCGCCTTTGGCCGAGGCCAGCACGGCCACGCCGGTGGGATGCTTCTGGCGGAAGCGGTCGGCCATGCGACGCAGGGTGTCGGCGTCGGCCTGGGGCAGCAAGGCGGTGAGCACGGGCACGCCCTTTACCTGGGGCGGGTTGCTCAGATGCGCCTCGAAGGCTCCGGCCGCCAGCCGATCCCGCAGGGAGGCGGCCTCTTTGCGGGCCGCGGCCAATTCCTCTTGCAGCGCCTCCACCCTGGAGGGCACCTGTTCCACCGGCGCTTTCAGGCGCTCGGCGGCCTCGTCCAGCAGGTCCAGGCGGTGGCGGGCGAAGGCGTAGGCCCCGCGCCCGGTCACGGCCTCGATGCGGCGCACATTGGCCGCGGCGCTGCTCTCGCTGACGATGAAGAAAGCGCCGATGTCGGCGGTGCGGCTGAGGTGCGTGCCGCCGCACAGTTCGCGGGAGATGGGCTCCTCGCCGCCGATGGTGATGGTGCGCACCACCTCGCCGTACTTCTCGCCGAAGAGAGCCACGGCCCCCTCGGCAAAGGCTTCTTCCCGCTTCTTGTAGGTGGCCGTCACTGGGTAGTCGGCGGCGATGGCGTCGTTGACCCACTGCTCGATGCGACGCAACTGCTCGCGGGTCAGCGGCTCGGGATGGTTGAAGTCGAAGCGCAGGCGGTCAGGGGCCACTAAGGAGCCCGCCTGGGTGGCGTGCTCGCCCAGGATGCTGCGCAAGGCGGCGTGCAGCAGGTGGGTGGCCGTGTGGTTGCGCATGATGTCCTTGCGCCGGGCGGCGTCCACGGCAGCGATGGCCCGGTCGCCCACCCTGGGCTCACCCCGGACCACCTCGCCGATGTGGACGATAAGCCCGGCCACCGGGCGACGGGTGTCGGTGACCCGGACCTCCCAGCGCGGCTCGGCCACCGAGACAATGGTGCCGGTGTCGGACACCTGACCGCCGGACTCCACATAAAAGGCGGTCTCGGGCAGCACCACGGCCACCGTGTCGCCGGGCGCGGCTTTTTCCACCGGGCGGCGGTCCTTCACCAGGGCCAGCACCTCGCCCTCGGTTTCCAGCCCGCCGTAGGGGTCGTGTTTCACCCCTTTGGTTGGCAGTTTCCCATGAGCCTGGAGTTCGGCCAACAAGTTCCGGTAAAGGTGCACATCCTCTTCCATCAGCGGGCCAAAAGCCTTGCCCTTGCCCGAAGCCAGGCGGTGTTCCTCCATGGCGCGGTGGAAACCGGCATCGTCCACCTCCAGGCCCTGCTCCCGGGCCACATCGCGGGTGATTTCCATGGGCAGGCCATAGGTGGCGTAGAGGCGGAAGGCGCTCTCGCCGTCGAGGACGCGCTGGCCTTGCGCTTTGAGGTCGCGCAACAGGCCCTCGAGATGGGCCAAACCGCTTTCCACGGTGCGGGCGAAGCGTTCCTCTTCGCGGGTGATGGTGTTGAGGATGACCTCGCGTCGCTCGACCACCACCGGATAGACCTGACCAAACCGCTCGATGACCGTCGCGGCCACCTGGGCTATGAAGGGCCGGGTGAAGCCGATTTTGGCCCCGAAGCGGGCCGCGCGGCGGATGATCATGCGGCAGACATAGTTGCGGCCCTCGTTGCCCGGCACCACGCCGTCGCCGATGAGGAAGGTGGCCGCGCGGGTGTGGTCGGCCACCACGCGGTAGGCCACCAGGTGCTCGGCCCGCTGGGCGGCGGTGTGGCCGGCCAGTTGCTGGATGCGGTCCATGATGGGGGTGAACAGGTCGGTGTCATAGGAATTGTCCACCCCCTGCAGGATCATGGTGATCCGTTCGAGGCCCATGCCGGTATCCACGCCCGTGGCGGGGAGGGGGGTACGGGTGCCGTCCGGGGCCTGGTTGAACTGCATGAAGACCAGGTTCCAGATTTCCAAAAACCGGTCTTCAGGGTTGTCGTCCAGATGGCGAACAAGGTCCTCCCCCTGGGGCTGGCCGCGTTCGGGGAAAAAGTCGTAGTGGATTTCCGAGGTGGGGCCGCAGGGGCCGACATCGGCCATCTGCCAGAAGTTGGTCTTGTCGCCCATACGGGCCACCCGTTCCGGGGGCACGCCCACCTCATCCACCCAGATCTGGAAGGCTTCGTCGTCGGAGTGGTGGACGGTGAAATACAGGCGCTCGGGGTCGAGGCTGTACACTTCGGTGAGCAGTTCGTAGGCCCAGGTGATGGCCTCGCGCTTGAAATAGTCGCCGAAGGAGAAGTTGCCCAGCATCTCGAAAAAGGTGTGATGGCGGGGGCTGGGGCCGACATTTTCCAGGTCGTTATGCTTGCCCGAGACGCGCATACAACGCTGCACCGTGGTGGCGCGGGTGTAGGGGCGCTTGTCCAGGCCAAGGAACACATCCTTGAACTGAACCATCCCGGCGTTGGTGAAGAGCAGCGTCTGGTCGCCGCCGGGCACCAAGGAAGAGGAGGGCACGATGGTATGCCCCTTGGATTCGAAGAACTTGAGGAAGGTCGCGCGGATTTGGTCGCCAGTGAGTTTGCCTTTGGCCATGGGGAACCTCGGAGTTGAGATGGGGTGAGAAAGAATGTCCAAATTATACCCCAAGCCCTCCGGAGGGATGGTATAATTGCCCCGCAAGGGCATGTGGCGGAAGTGGCAGACGCGCCAGACTTAGGATCTGGTGCCGCTGAGGCGTGTGGGTTCAAGTCCCACCATGCCCATCCTGGGCAGGCCCGGCTTGTGTCGGCCGGGCGCCTGTTTGTGTTAACGAAGCGTGATATAATGGCCGCGCTATCCAAATCATCTTACCAGCGAGGGAGAGCCTTGAAAGTCACAACGGAAATTCGCGAAGACCATCAGGCGCATTTGACGCTGACCTTTGAGGCCAGCGAATTCGAGCGCGCCAAGCGCCGCGCGGCGCGAACCCTTAGCCGCAAAGTCAAGATTCCCGGCTTCCGCCCTGGCAAGGCGCCCTACGAGGTGGTGGTGCGCTATCTCGGCGAGGCCGAGGTCATTGAGGAAGCCGTGGACGCGTTGCTTCAGGAATACTACCTCAAGGCCCTGGACGAAGTCAGCCTCACCCCTTACGCCCCCGGTGAACTGGAAGAGGTGATCTTGGAAGGGACCCCCGTGATCAAGGTGCGGGTGCCCCTGGCGCCCGAGGTGGAGTTGGGCAATTTCGAGGACTTGCGCCTGCCCTACGAGCCCGAGCCGGTCACCGAGGAAGAAGTGGACCAGGCACTGGAAAGCCTACGCGAGATGCACGCGGTTATCGAGCCGGTGGACCGCCCAGTGAAGATAGGCGACTTGGTGTACATCACCATCCGTGGACAGGGTCAGCGCCCTCCCAAGGAAGGCGAGGAAGAACCCGAGGAGATTACCCTTCCCGCGCGGCAGTTGCCCCTGGTGGTTCACAGCGAACCCCAGGAGAACGAATGGCCCTATCCCGGCTTCTCCCAGGAACTGGTCGGGCTGAGCAAGGGCGACGAAAAAGAGGTCACCTACACCTACCCCGAAGACCACGAGCAAGACGAGGCATTGCAGGGTGCCACGATGATCTTTACCTTCGCCGTGGACGAGGTCAAGTCCCGCATCCTCCCCGAACTGAACGACGCGTTCGCACAGACGGTGAACAGCGAATACGAAACCATAGAAGACCTGCGCAAGGCCGTGCGAGAGTCCTTAGAGAATGAAAAGAAATCCCGCTACGATGAGGAATACGCCGCCAAAGCCATCAAAGCCCTGCTGGAAGAGGCCACGGTGAAGTATCCGCCCAAGATGGTGGAGGACGAACTGGACTTTCTGCTCAACGACCTGCGTGGTCAATTGGCCCGCCAGGGGATGAGCCTGGAAATGTACCTCAAGATGCGGGAGATGGACGAGGCGGCCTTGCGTGACGAGATGCGAGAAGAGGCCGAGCAGCGCGTGCGCGAGCGCCTGGTGGCCGAAAAACTGGGCGAACTCTGGCAAGTCGAGCCTTCCGAGGAAGAAGTCATGACCATGGCCCAGCAGCGCTGGCTGGAGATCGCCATGGGCATGGAGGAGAAACAGGCCCGCCAACTGGCCAAAGACAACGACTTCGTCCGCCGGTTAATCAGCAGCGTGGCGTATGACATCACCCTGGGACGGACGGTGGAGCGCCTGATGGCCCTGGCAAAAGGCGAGTTGGAAAACGAGGAGGCCAACGCCGAGGAAACCGAGTCCACCCCCGAAGGGGAAGACGCACCCCAAGAAACGGCCTCTTCCCCCGAGGGCCCGGAGTCCGGGAAAGCACCCCAGGGCCAAGACGAGCCCCCGGCTTCCGATGCCAGCGAATCCAAAGATTGACACCCCGGAGGTGGGTATGTTCAACCCCCAAGCCGTGATCCCCATGGTCATCGAGCAGACAGGGCGCGGTGAGCGTGCCTACGACATTTATTCCCTCTTGCTCAAGGAGCGCATCGTCTTCCTGGGTACGCCGATCAACGATCAGGTAGCCAATCTCATCGTGGCCCAGTTGCTCTTCCTCAACCGGGAAGACCCCGAAGCGCCGATTCAGATGTACATCAACTCACCGGGCGGGCAGATTTACGCCGGGCTGGCCATCTATGACACGATGCAGATGATCACCAACCCCATCAGCACCGTGGCCGTGGGCGTGACTGCCTCGTTCGGCACGGTGCTGCTGGCCGCCGGCACCAAAGGCCAGCGCTATGCCCTGCCCAACGCCACCATCCACATGCACCAGCCCCTGGGCGGCGCGCAAGGCCAGGCCACGGACATCGAGATCCAGGCCAAGGAGATCCTGCGGCTCAAAGAACGGCTGAACGAGATTTTATCGCACCACACCGAGCAGCCGCTGGATGTCATTGAGCGCGATACCGAGCGCGACTTCTACATGAGCGCCGAGGAAGCGACCAAGTATGGCCTGGTGGACAAGGTCCTCGAGCCGCCCAAGAAGTCCCAATAAAACGGCCAAGACAGGGGCAGTGAACACTGCCCCTGTGTTCTTACGGGGAGAAGGAGGCACCGCACCAAGGGGGGAAGGGGAACCCACGCCTTGAAAACGAACCCACCAGGAAGAGTAGCCACCAGAGGACAGCCCATGAACGCTTCTCCCAAAACCTTCTCGCCGCGCAGATGTTGGCCGGGCACAGGGCTGCTCACGCTGCTGCTCCTCATTGGGGTCGGCTGCACCTGGCCCGGCGTGCCGTCGCCCTCGCCCACACCAACGCCTACAACGCCCGTGCCCACGGCGTTGCCCTCGCCCACCCCCACTCTCACCCCCTCGCCGATGATTCCCTCGCCCACCACGCCCTGCCTGGCGGCGCGTCTGGTGGGCGAACCGCCCACCTACCAGGTGGTCGCGGGCGGCGAGCAAACGGTGCGCTGGCAGGTGGAAAACATGGGGGCCTGTTTTTGGTCCCCGCCGCTCACCCTGCAGCCGCTGGGCGGGAACCCCTTCGCCCCCGGAGAGGTTGCGCTGGATGGCCCCGTGACGCCAGGGAAAAGGATCACTCTGGAAATCTCTCTCACCGCGCCGGAAGAACCCGGGGACTACACGGCCCGCTGGCAGGTGGACACCGCCAGCGGGGAGAGCCTGCCGCTCACCCTGACGGCCCGTCTGCAAGTCCTCACCCCCACGGCCACGCCAGGGCTGCCGGTGTTCCGCCAAGGTCAGGTGACCCTAGGCCCCGGCAACAGCATCAACTTCGACCACGGGAGTGTGGAAGCCCAGTTCTCCGTCACCGGATTCGGCCATGTGGGCGGCAAGGTGTACTTCTACGGCCCGCTGTACTTCTGGCCCCCGGATTTCGCCGACTGCTATCACGCCCCCTACACCAACAAAAACGCCATTACCGACATCCAAGCGGTGCTGGGACGCTCTTTTTGCTATACCACCAACGAAGGCCGGGTTGGCGCCTTTCACCTGGATGCCTACTACATCGGCGACGACGGTCAGCCCCGTCTGGTGCTCACCTTCATTACCTGGGCGGCAAAGCGGAAGAAATAACGCGGGCTTATTTGGACAATCACTGCGGGGACGGCTGTAACGCCGTCCCCGCGTGGTCTGGCAAGGGCCCAAGTGGTGGGGGGTCACCCGCCATTTCCTCCGCCGCGCACCTGGTCGATGGCCTGCAACAACGCAGCGTAGGCCTGGGCGAAGGCATCCACCCCGGCGCGCTCCAACTCGTCGGTGACCTGGGCCAGATCAATCCCCAGGTTGGGCAAAGCCTCCAGGGCCGCGGCGGCTTCCTCAAGTCTGGCCTCCAGGGTGAGGCGGGGCTCCCCGTGGTCGGCAAAGGCCGCCAGGGTATGCGGTGGCACGGTGTTCACCGTGTGGGGGCCGATGAGTTCTTCCACATACTTGATGTCGGAATAGGCGGGATTCTTTGTGCTGGTGGACGCCCACAAGGGCCGCTGCACGCGGGCACCGTGGGCGGCCAGACGGGCAAAGCGCTCGCCGGAGAAGACCTCCTTGAAAGCCTGATAAGCCATCTTGGCGTTGGCCACCGCGATTTTCCCGCGCAAGGCCAGGGCCTCGGGCGTGCCGATTTCCTCCAGGCGGCGATCCACCAAAGTATCCACCCGCGAGACGAAAAAGGACGCCACCGAGACCACGGCATCCAACGGCTGCCCGGCCTCCAAGCGGCGCTCCAGGGCGGTCAGATAAGCCTCCATCACGACACGGTAGCGCTCGACCGAGAACAGCAGAGTGACATTGACATTCACCCCGGCGGCCAGGGCCTCCACAATGGCAGGCAGCCCTTCCCGGGTGCCGGGGATTTTGATCATCAGGTTAGGCCGCGCCACACGCTCCCACAAGCGCAGGGCCGCCCGGACCGTGGCCTGGGTGTCGCGCGCCAGATACGGGCTGACCTCCAGGCTGACGAAGCCATCCAGGCCATGGGTGCGGTCGTACAATGGGCGGAACAAATCGCAGGCCGCCTGAATGTCCTCCACGGCCAGGTGTTCGAAAATGGCCTCGGCGCTCAAGCCCTGGCGGGCCAAGGATTCGATGGCCGGTCGGTACACCTCCGAGCCGGTGATGGCTTTCATAAAAATTGTGGGGTTGGAGGTCACCCCACGCACCTGACCACGCTCGATACGGCGGGCCAGGGCGCCGTTCCGCAACTCGTCGCGGCGAATGTAATCCAGCCACAAGGACTGGCCCAATAGCGTGACCGCCCGCAAACGGGCATCGGGATCGAACATGCCGTCACCTCCCAGGAGGGAATGATGCTCCGATTATACCCCTTCCAGAGCCGGTTTAGCCAAAGCCGCGGCTGCCGCCTCCATCCCCGGAGCCGCCGCCACGCCTGCAGCGCGGCTCCCGGCGCTCGAAGGGTACCTCGAAGCAGAACCGGCACGGCGACAACGCTGCCCCACCCGAGGAGGGGCACTGCGGCGACGAGTCGGCCGTCTCATCAGGCGCATGCGTTGGCGCCAGGTGCCGCTCAGGCCCAACACGACCCACTCGAGGAAAGGCATCACAAACACCCCATCAACCTCATCTCGACCGGGAACCGCCAGGAGTGCTGCAAGTACCGGCGATAGGCCTCCGGGGGCCGGCATCTCACGGCCCTTGCCTATCAGGGGCGACCCAAACCCGGCCGTCCCCCATGCCCACCGCCACGGCCGGGCTCCACACCAGAGCGCCCACACCCTCGGGGGCCGCGGCCCATCGGCGCAGCACCCAAAATATTTGGCTCATGCAAACGCCTGAGTCCGATGTTGTGTTCACTTTGCCTGGGAGAACAGCAGGTTAACCCGCCCTAAGGGTTGCTTTGGCCCTCCAACACGCGCACCTTCTCCCGCCGCCGGGCGTAACGCTCGCCGAGGTCAGGCTTCGCGGCCAAAAAGGCCAGGACGATCTCCCGCGCCAGGGCCGGGCCGATGATGCGTCCGCCCATGCAGAGCACATTCATCCCATCGTGCTCCACGCCCTGGTGGGCCGAGTAGGTATCGTGGCACACCGAGGCATACGCCCCCGGCACCTTGTTGGCCGCGATGGCCATCCCCACACCAGAGCCGCACATGAGGATGCCGCGGTCGGCCTCGCCAGAGGCCACGGCCCGCGCCACCGGTTCAGCGTAATCGGGGAAGTCCACCCGTTCGGGGGAATCAGTGCCGAAGTCCAGCGCCTCATGCCCGGCCTCGCGGATAGCGGCCATCACCGTTTCTTTGAGAGGGAAGCCTCCATGGTCACAACCAACGGCTATGCGCATCGTTCGCCTCCTTGTTCGCCTCATGCTGGACACCTGCCTCCGCCCCTCAACTGGCAGGTGGCGGTTTGGGCTCCGCGCGGGTCTGCGGCGCATTCGGCGGGATGAAGATGGATACGCCGCAGTAAGGGCACTTGACAATGCCCTGGCCCACGAATTCCCGAATGCCGCCGCAGTTGGGGCACTGATTCGTGCCGATTTTGGCCGCGTCGGCCGAGTAGAAGACCATGGCGTCCCAGTCGATGTAACCGGCAAATAGCCCCAGGTTGACCAATTCGTAGATGGCGTTGGTCACCTCTTCGCGGGTCATGTGGAGTTCCAACATGACCTGGTCCAGTGGCACCTGGCCGTGGGCCTTGATCATCCCCAGCAGGCGCTCCTGCTTTTCCACCACGGCCATGGCCTTCTCCTCGGATTTGCCCTGGATGAAGAAATAGCCCCCCAAACCGCCCAACACCAAAAAGGGCAGACCGCCGAAGAGCACCAACCCCAACACGGCCCCGGGGATGGTCAGCCGGTGGGTGTAGAGCCCCGACCCCATGAACGCGCCGGTCAGCACACAAATGCCTGTCCCGGCCAGAAGGAGCAGCAAGCCGACGATTTTTCCTCGATTCATGGTTCACCTCTTGAGTGTTGCCATAACGGTTCGCGGTAAGCCGGCAATCGGGGGAGCCGGTTGTCGGACAGGGGATCATCCAAAACCGCTGCTGCCGCCACCGCCGCCGCCGCCCCTTCCGCCACCGCCGCCGGAGAAGCCCCCACCGCCGCTACCGCTACTACTGGGGGCGCTGACAAAGACGGTGGCCGCCTGATTCAACGCGCTCATCAACCCATCGCTGACCTGCGAAAGGGAAGTAAAAGCGCCCTGGGCCATCCCGTCCAGCGAGGGGGCCCCGCGCCCTGCTCCAGTGGGCATGGCGCCATGCCCCACGCGCCCCGGCACACCGCCATAGCCGTAGCCGCCGTAAGGCACCGGGGTGTACCAGCGCGGCGGCGGCACATTCAAAGGCTCGAACTGACGCACCCATTCTTTCTCCAACCCAAAGGCGATGGCGTAAGGGAAGTAGCGCTCAAAAACCTCCTTCGCCTCCTCCGGCTGCGTATAACGGCGAATGTTACGCAGATAGCGCTTGAAGGCCTGCCATTTCGCCGCCTCTTGCGCGCCCTTAAGCGTCTTGCGTGGGATGAACCAAGCCGCCACGATGAACGCCGCCTCGGCTATCATCAGGGCGATCATCAAAGCGAAAGCACCCCAAAATTGACTGCCCAGCCTCACCAGCCCACAGGCCACCGCGCTCAGAGGCAGGCCGGAGAACAGGGCGGTCAACGCTACGGTGCGCTGGCGCACTTTATCCGGCGCCCTGTCAAAGTAACCCAGGCGCACCACTTCATCGTACAAATCGCGCTGGATATCTGGGATGTGTTTGTAGAAGCGCTCCCGCAGCGAGGCCAGGCTGCGCACCCGACGCAGGTTCGCCGGCCACCCTGGGGGCGTCTCCTCTTCCCTGGTCAGTTCGGCCTCGACATCCACGCCCACGGCCTCCAGGGTCTCGGCCACCTTCTTCCCCACCCCTTGGGAAAGCGCTTCGCGCACCTGAGCCAGGGCCTCCACTTCATTGGACCGCTGCGCAAAGAGCGCCGCCAGCAAACGCCGCTCAAAGGGCCGCAGGCCGCTCCAACCGGGGTTGAGCAGCACAAAGCGCGGCCCCTCGCGTCGCGAAACCCGCCCGCTCTTGGTCAACGCCTGCTCGATGCGCAGGTATTCCCGGTTGCCCAGGTCGGCCAGGGTGGCCAGGATGTCCTGCATATCGGCCTTTTCGTCCACCAACACCCCCACCACGCCCGGGGGCACATCTGCAGGGGGACGGGGAATCACCGGGACGCGGAGCCGCACCTGGGGATCCCGCCCTTTGGTGTACCACCACAGGTAGGCCAGGGCTGGGCCGCCCAGCGCCACCACCAGGGCCAGGGCCAGCAGGCCCAGGTTGATCCACGGCTTCCACATCTCCCACTTCTGCCAGGCCGGCGGTGACGCCTGCACCACCCCATGGGGCCATTGCACGCGAATCTCCCACTCGGTCCCGCCGGGGAAAGGGCCGCCCTGAAAGACCACTTCACCTCCCCGGCGGACCTGCCCGCCGCCCATGGCCTGGCCGTTGCGATAGGTCTCGGTCAGGATTTGTTCTGCGTTGAAGGCGGCCGGCAGATGCACCACCACGGTCGCCTGTTCAATCGGGTACGCCCGGTCGGCCTCGATGAACTTCCAGAAGAACTGATCGCCGTTGTCGTGGATCCACAGCGCCCCCTTGAGGGTGTACCGCAGGATGAAGATGCGCGTGGCGTCGCTAGTAGTGGGAAAGTACCAGGTGATGCGGATCTTGTCGCTGCTGCGGTCTAGCACATAGGTTCCTGCTTCGCCGTCGCCCGGCTCATAAACCTGGCCGCCTTCTGCGACGCTCCAACCGGTGATATCCTCCACCTTGTTCAGGGGAATTTCCCGGAAGGCGTAATGGAAAGGCCCGCCGATGAAGCGGACCTCCCAGGTTTCGACCACCTGGACATCCCCATTCGCCAGGATGGTGATCTCGCCATCCCGCCGGAGGACATCCACTGACTTGGTCTGGGCGCTGACCCCCATCATCCCTACCCACCCCAACATCAGGGCCAGAACCACCCCCCAGAAGAGATTTCTGCGCCCGATCATGTTTCTACTCCTCAAAAACCATCTGGCAAACCGCCAGAAGCGCTCACGCCTCGGCCAACAGGCGCCGGGCCAGGGCCAACACACCATCTACGGTGAAATCGAACTTCTCCATGACTTCTTTCCCCGGCGCGGAGACGCCGAAGCGTTCCACCGAGAGAATCAGGCCGCGATCGCCGACCCAGCGCTCCCAGCCCTGGCGCACGCCAGCCTCCACGGCGATTCGCCGCCAGATGGCCGACGGCAGCACGCGCTCACGATAGGCCTCATCCTGGGCCAGGAACAACTCCCACGAAGGGCAGGAGACCACCCGCACGTCCACGCCTTTCTCGGCCAGCCGCTCGGCCGCGGTCACGATCAACCCCACCTCGGAGCCCGAGGCCATGAGGATCAGTTGGGGCTCACCGGGGCCCAGGTCGGCCAGCACATACGCCCCACGGGCCAGCCCGCTGGCCGGCGCGTAGCGGGTGCGGTCTAAGGTAGGCATGGCCTGACGGCTCAACACCAAC
>DUEP01000044.1 GCA_011176535.1 Anaerolineae bacterium
CCCCCCCCACCCCCCTCCCCCTCGGCCCTCCGGCGCAGGCGGTGCCGCCCATCGCCGAACTCGCAGGGCGCATCAATCTACTGCTGTTGGGGTCGGATCAGCGCCCCGGTCACTGGGACTTCCGCACCGACACTATTGTCTTCGTCTCCTTCGACCCGCAAACTGGCGAGACCCTCTTGGCCTCCTTCCCCCGTGACCTCTATGTCCGCATTCCAGGCTACGGCGTCAACCGCATCAACACGGCCATGGAATTCGGCGGGTTCCCCGCCCTGGCCGAGACGCTGGCCTTCAACTTCGGCCTGCGCCCGCAGCACTATATCCTGGTCAACTTTCACGGCTTTAAGGCGCTGATAGAAACTTTAGGAGGGATTGACGTCTATGTACCCCGCCGCCTGTGCGACCATTTGCGCTGCGTGGGGCCCGGATGGGTGCACATGGACGCCGATGTGGCCCTCTGGTACGCCCGCTCGCGGGAGACGACCAGCGATTTCGACCGCGCCCGCCGGCAGCAGGAGGTGTTGCGGGCCATCGCCAGCCGTCTGCTCCGCTTAGATGCCCTCCACCGGGCGCCGGAGTTGTACGCCCTTTTCCGTGGGATGGTAGTCACCGACCTAGGGGTGGACGATGTGGTGCGCATCGTGGCCCAGGCCGGCCGGTTTTCCCCCGACAGGACGCACGGGGTGGTCTTCGCCCCGCCGCAGTTCGGCGTCCCCTGGATCACCCCCCAGGGGGCCTATGTGGTGCTGCCCAACATCGGGGCCATTCAGGCCCAAATCCGCACTATGTTACGCTAAACACGCCCATCGCAAGAAGTGGAGCGGTAACGTCGCTCCACTGCTTGCCTACAGGGCTTCGATCTCGGCCTTCAGCCGCTCCAGTTCGTCCTGGCTTTCCTCCAGGGCCGTCAACAGCCGCTGGGTACGCTCGTGTTCGGCGCGCACGAAGCGGGTGTAGGGCGCCATGGCCTCGCGCAGCGCCTCCAGGCTGCGCTGCATCTCGTGCTCGAATTGCTCTCGCAGGGTGCGGGAGAGGGTCTCGCGCAGGTGGGCGACCTTGCGGTGCATCTCGGCCACGGCCTGCCTCCGCCGCGCCGGGATGATGAACAGCCCCAACGCGGCCATCACCCCCGCCAGGGCGATGCCTGTCACATCGGCGGTCACCGTGGTCGCCAGGGTGGTCACCAACGCGCCCAGCCCCACCGCGCCGACCTGAATGGCGGCCGCCGCCGCTACCGCTGCCTGGGTATCCTCGGCCAGTTTGCGTGCCTCCTGGTCGCGGTCGTACCGCGCCACGATCTGCCGCGCCCGCTGCGCCACGCTCTCCATGAGCCGCTCCCGGTCGTAGCGAAAGGTCTCCCGCAGTTCGCCGCCCAGCATCTGCCCGCGGTACTTCTCCCGGTGGGCCTTGAGGTGCTCGTCTACCGCCTGCCACTGCCGCAGTTGCGCCTCCACCAGCCAGTCAATGACGCCGTTTACCCGCCCTTCGATCTGCTCCGGCAGGTCGCTGATGACCACCTCGCGGAACTCCCGTTGGATACGCTCCTTGCGCACGAGGTCCATCACTCGGCCCAGGCGGATGGTCTCCTCGAAGTAATCCCGCGCGCGTTGCTCCAGGTCGAGCAACAGGTTGTCGATCTCGGCCATGCGCAGGTCGAAGCCGCGGGCCATGTCTTCCTGATACACCTGCAACTGGCGCTCCACCCCCTCGATGACTCGCAGGTCGTCGGCCAGCACCTCGGCCTGGCGACGCAACTGGGCCAGATTATCCTGAGCCAGACGCAGCCCCACCCCCAGCGGGTTGAGCAACTTCAGTCGCACCCGCTCGCGCTGGTCCAAGGTCTCCTGCAAGTAGGCCTCCAGGGCCGCAAAGCGGCTGGCTTCCCAGGCCGCCTGATCCCCCTCGCGATTCCCTTTGAGGGCCTGCCTGGCGCTCAGGGGGAAGATTTCCGGGCGGAAGCCCAGCATGGCCTGGGCGTTTTCGCGGATGAAATGCAGCACCTCCTTCAGGGCCGCCTCGCCTTCCAGCAGGTCCACTTTGTTGAGCACCACCACGATCTTCTTGCCCCAGGCACGAATTTGCTCCATGAAGGCCCGCTCGCTCTCGCTGAAGGGGCGGTCCGCCGAGGTGACGAAGAGCACCAGATCGGCCCGCGGCACGAAGCGGTTAGTGAGCATTTCGTGTTCGCGAATGATGGCGTTGGTGCCCGGCGTGTCCACGATGCTCAGTTCCTGCAACAGGGCCACCGGCGCGGTGATCTCCAGCAGATGCTCGCCCAAGGGCCGCGTTTCCCGCGCCTCGCCGTAGCGCAGCACCTGCACCTGGGTCGTGGTGGGCGTGACGCCTTCCTTGAGCACCGTTTTGCCCAGCAGCGCGTTGATCAGCGCGCTTTTGCCCGCGTTGAACTCCCCCACCACCACCAGCAGGAAGAAATCGTCCAACTGCAGCAGGGAATCCTCCAGGGCCTGCCGCTCCGCTTTGGGCAGCCCCAGTTCCAGCAACGCTTCCCGTAAGGCAGCCAGCGCCTGCCGTTCACGCTGGAGCAGGCGTTCCTCGGCCTTGCGCAAGAACTTCATCGTCATACGACCTGCACCTCCATGGTATCCTTGTCCCATCTTACCATCATTCCGCAGTGTAGACAACAACGAGGAAGCGGCACACCACCCTTGGGCTTAGCCTACTGCTCTGGGGCGTGGTGCTGATCCTGGGTGTTGTCCTGGGTTGCCGGACCCCCAGGACTGGGCTGACCCCCACGGGCACAGCCACCACCTCTGGCTCCTCCCCCACCCCGACGGCGACGGCATCGGTGATCTCAACGGCATAACCCAGCGGCTGGACTATCTGCAGCGCCTGGGCGTGGAGGTGCTCTAGCACATGCCCATCTACCCCTTGCCCTCGGTGCACGGCTACGATGTGACTGACTTTCGCGCCGTGAACCCCGACTACGGCACCTTAGAGGACCTGCAGCGCCTGGTGCAGGCCACCCACGAGCGCGGGATGCGGGTCATCCTCGACTTCGTCCCCTCCCACTTCTCGCGGGAGCACCTCTTCTTCCGGGATGCTTACGGCAACCCGGCCTCGCCCTACAGCGACTGGTTCGTCTGGACCAACGACGCCCGCACCACCTACGCCACCTTTGGCGGCTCTCCGGCCATGCCCCGCTTCAACCACTACAACCTCGCCGTGGTGGATTATCTCGTCCAGTCGGCCCTCTTCTGGCTGAACCTGGACGGCGACATCACCAACGGGGTGGACGGCTTTCGCGTGGACAATGTGACCTTCTCGCCGCCGGCCTTCCTGCAGGCGCTGTACGCCGCGGTCAAACAGGCCAATCCCCAGGAGCAACGCCGGCTTCACCCCCTCCCCCGACGACACGCCGACCCTCACCTGCCCTCGCCGGGGTCCTCTGGCTCACCCCGACGCCATAACCCGCGCATCCCCCCTTCCGCCGACACCTCACGCCTCACGACCTACAAATCACACCCCTTCCCCCTGCCCAACACCACGCTCCTCTCGTCTCGGAACAGCGTGCACCAGCCCGCATAAGGCAACACCCGGGCGATGGGAGCCTGCGGCTCGATGAGCACCAGGTTGACTCCCCAGCGGTCGAGCACCTGCTGCCAGCCCGGCTCGGCCCGCGCCACCCGGAACCATTGATCGAGGATCGCGTCGCCGTAGAGGTCCGTGCGCCCGTCGGCGAAGACGGGGTACTCAGGCAGCGCCCAGAGCAGGTAGGCGCCCATGTTGTAACTGTTGAACAGCCGTCCGGGCGGGCGCGCCTTTTTCAGGTAGGCCACCGCCTCCACGGGGAAGGCCTGCCGCAGGGCCTTGTCCAGCGCCGGGGCGTTCCAGAGCAGGGCCGCGCGCAGCAGGGCCAGAAGGAGGAAAAGGGCCGTCAGCGCGGCGTTGAGGGCCGGCCGGGGGCGTGCCTGGGCGGAGCGCGGGAAGCGCGTCGCCCAGGCAGCCCGCAGCGGGGATAGGGCCTCGTCGGCGTGGGCGGCCAGGGGCAGGGAAGCGCCCAGGGCGAAGAGGGCCACATTGCGCACCGCCAGGAAGGCCAGGCCGCCCAGCCCCACCAGCAGCAGGGCATGCTCCCCGGCCAGGGGACGGCGGGAGGCGCCCAGGGCGAGGAAGAGCAGGAGCACCATGGCCAGGAATGGCCAGGTCTGCGCCTGGTGGAAATCCGGTGACTGCCACTCGGCGATCTGGCGCAGGGCATCCATGCCTAAGGTGCGGAAGGGATAGCCCAGGATTTCGGGGCCGTAGGGATTGAGCAGGGAGGCGATGAGGAGGCCGGGGCCGGTGAGGGTGAGCGCCCAGGGGAAGGGGGAACACCCCCGGCGGAGTTTCATGCACGGCCCAAGCCAGCGCAGCCACGCAGGCAGGGCATACGCCCCCCACAGGGCAAAGCCCATGATGAACCCCCCGTGCCCGTTGGCCCAGAGGATCATCCAGAGGGGCAGTGCCGCCAGCCGGCGGGGCGACCGGCCCAGCCGGTAGCCTTCCAGGGCCCAGAGGAAGAGGGCAGCGCCCACGAAGGTAACCAGATAGGGCCGTGCGGCCCAGTAAAGCCCGGCCGTGGCCGCCGAAAGCAACACCACGCCCGCCCGCACCCAGGGGCCGCCGCGCAGCACGGGCCAGAGCAGAGTGTAGGCCGCTGTGACCATGAGCGCCATCCACAGGAAGAGCGCCGCCAGCCCCCCCAGCCGGTACAGGCCCAACATGAGCAACTCCACCGGCCAGCCGGGGTAGTGCCAGGGGTGGCCCAGGCGGGTGTAGGAAAAACGGTCCACCCAGGGCAGGGTGCGGTGGGCCCAGATCCAGGCGCCGGCCCGCAGGTGCCAGAAGGTGTCGCCGTCCATCACCAGGCGGGCAGCCATGGCGAACACCCCGACCAGGGCGAGGGTGTGGGCCAGCCTCTCCACGGCGCGCTGCACTGCCTCGCCGGGTGCAGGCCGCGCGGGAACATCGGCCATTGAAGGGGGCATGGGTTCCTCCTGCGGAAAGCCCCGTTTTTCGTTGACGGGGCCTGGGGGTTGTGGTACAATCTGCCGCGCACTGGGGGCTCGTCTAATCGGCAGGACAGCGGACTCTGGATCCGTATGTGGAGGTTCGAGTCCTCCGCCCCCAGCCTGGCCCCGACTCAAGTCGGGGTGTTTTTGTTTCTCTGCCCTGCTTGCCCACGCAGAAAGGCCTGCTCCAGCCGCTCCGCCCGGTCGATAGTGTGGCGATACCAGGTCAGGAGCAGTTCGTCGCGCTCCGTCTCGCTCAACCGCCAGGGCACCTCCAGCCGGTGCAGCTTCTCCACCACATAGGCCAGGGTGATGGCCACGCTGACCGAGATGTTGTAACTTTCCACGAAGCCGTACATGGGCAGGCGCAGGTAGGCGTCGGCGTGCTCCAGGGCGTAGGGGCTGAGTCCTTCGCGTTCGTTGCCATAGAGGAAGGCCAGCGGGCGGTCGAAAGGGATATCCTCCAGGCCCCAGGCCTGCACATGGGGTGAAGTGGCCACCAGGCGATACCCCCTCTGGCGCAACGCTTCCATGGCGGCCGCCGTGGCGGGGAACTCCTCCGGCATCTCCCGCAGGGCCTGCAGGCTTTGCTCGTCGCGTCGTGGGTCGCGGAAACGGTACAGGGTGACCCACTTGTGCGCCCCCAGGGCCACATCAGGGTTCACGCGGTAAGGGTTCCAGTTCTCGATGATGTACACATCCTGCACGCCCAGGGCGTCGCAGGTGCGCAGCGTGGCGCTGGCGTTTTGCGGCTGGTAAATGTCTTCCAGGGCGATGGTGACATAACGCGTGCGCCAGGCCAGGGCTTCGGCCATCTTACGCCGTTTATGCTCGGTGACGAACTGGCCCAAAAAGGCCAGCAGCGCCTTGCGTTGGGCTTGGTCCACGAGGAAACACCTCCAAACCGATGGGATCGGTGCCGGATTTTGGAGCGGCGCTCCCCTTTGGGATCCGGGGTGGGCCCGCAGGTTCCGGGGACTGGGACGTCAGGGTGAGGTCCGCATGGCGAATTCTAACACTTTTCTTACGGTCCCCATGGTATAATAAGAGCGTCCACGGCACTTTAACATCGTGGGGATGAAAGGCTTCGACGGAAGGCGACAGGTCCCGGACGGCGAGCCGAGGTGCGTCGCCTCGTAAAACAGGCGCAAAAAGATAAGTGCCAACAGCACGAATGTTGCTGCCCTCCCCGTTGCTGCCTGATGCAGCACGGATAGGGCAACTGGTCTCCTGAGAAGCGAGGCCACGTCCGCCCACCCCGCCCCCCGACCGGGGTGGACCGGGCGCGACAAAGTCGGGGTGCCGCACGGGTGGGCCGCGACCCGTGCGTAAGACCAGCGGCTGGGCCGGGATGCCCTTCTGTCGGTCGTAGGGCCCCGGCCGAGAGCCACGACCGACTACGCTCGTAGAAGTCCGAGGGCCGAACCTTCCGGACGCGGGTTCGATTCCCGCCATCTCCACCAGCCGACGACCGTTCCCACCGGGACGGTCGTCTTTTTTCGGTAGAATTAGCCCACCGGTTGCGCCGGCCCCCTCAGGGGACATCCATTCCACGCCAGGAGGTGCTTCATGGGTAAAGGCGACCGCCGCACCCGCCGCGGCAAGATTTGGCGCGGCTCGTATGGCAAGTCTCGACCCAAGAAGAAGAAAAAGGTGAAGAAGCAGCAAGCCTCCGCCTGACGCGGAGCGGAGGCCAACCGGAGACAAACCCCACACCCTACGGTGAGGGGTTTGTTCTTTTCTGGGGGAGGAAAATGGGGTACACTTTTTCCGAACGAGGTCGAGCAGAAGGCCCTACCTGATCCAGAAGGAGGAAAAGTCATGGGTGTGCAGCAGCCTTCCCCCGAGGTGCCGCGGCTCAGTCCGCAGGAGGAGCGCAACCTGAGCATGGTGGCTCACCTGAGCGTGTTGCTTCACCTGGCCCTGCCGTTGCTGGCGCTTGCCGTCCCCGCGGTGCTCTACTTCGCCTATCGGGAGCGCTCCAAAGAAGTGGCCTTCCACAGTCTGCAGGCCTTGCTGTTTCAGGCGCTGACCGTGGTGGCGGGCGGCGCGCTGGCCGCGTTGTTTTGGGGCCTCACCGGCGCGTTGTTGAGCCTGCTCATCGGCCTGCTCTGCGTGCCCTTTGCCCTGTTCTTTTCCGCGTTGCCGGTGGTGGCCGTGGTGTACGGTATCATCGGGGCGCTGGAGGTGTACCAGGGGCGGCCTTTCCACTATCCCTTTGCCGCGGCATGCGCCGAGAACCTGCTGGCGTAAGGTTGCCCTTTACAACCATTTGACCACGATGTCGCCAATGACATTGGCCGCCTCATCGCCCCGGTCCGCGGCGTTGGACAGGTGACGGTAAATCTCCCGTAGTTTGAGGATGTTCATCACATCGTCCAAGGTCTTGGGGGCGACGAAGAGGTCGGCCAACGCCTCCCGGTATACCCCTTCCACGCGGTTTTCCAGGGCTTTGGCCCGCACCGCGTGCTCGTTGGCCACATTAGGGTGGCCGTCCAGGCGCTCGATGCCGCGGAGAATCTCGGTAGCCGCGTCGGCCAGCAGGTCCACCATCCTTCGGATGTATTCGTTAGGCTGGGCGTCGAAGATCTCCATTTCGTCCACCGTGGTGTAGGCATAATCCAGTACATCGTCCACGGTGAGGGAAAGGGCGAAGATATCCTCCCGGTCGAAGGGGGTGACGAAAGTGCGGTTGAGTTCGTCAATAAGGATGCGGCGCACCTCGTCGGCTTCTTTTTCGATGCGGCGCAACCTCTCGGCCAACTCCACGCTGGGTTCCCGCACATAACGCCGCAGCATTTCCATGCCCTCGACCGTCAGACTGGCCTGTTGCATGAGCAGTTCCAGAAAGCGGTTGGGTTTCTTCTTGCGCCGAAACAGTCCCATGGACCAACACTCCTCTCAAGCGAGATGATGTCTTCCTGCGTTCAGGGTCCCTTTTTCGCGCTGTATGGACAACCGCACCACCTGACGGGTGGCTGCGGTGACGCGCACCGTGTGGGAGAGCCGCACGCCGGGGAGCCAGACCACGTCCTCCTCCGAGATGACCACCGGCCAGCGGGCCCGCAGCCGCCAAGGGACGCCGGCCTCGCCGAGCAGGTCGCTCACCTTGCGCGTATGGCCACCCATGCCCAAAGGGGCCATGCGCAGGCCCGGGCGGGGCGTGGTCACCCTCAGGGGCCAGGTCACCCGCTCCGCGTCCAGCCAGATCTCCCACACCGTGAGGCGGCGCACCTTCCAGGCTTCCTGTGCGGCGTCTGCAGGCAAGGCCTCCGACGCTTGCAAGACCCATTCGCCCTCCAGGGGGATCGTTTCGCCGGGGGCCAGCGCGGTCTCCCGGCGTACCTGGGGGGCGTCGGCTGCAGGCGGGGCCTCCTGGGGCGCGATCCACAGAGCCTCCCGCTCCACCCAGAGGGCCAGCCCTCCGAACCAGGGGTGCGGTGGGCCACCGGGACGCCGGGCCAAGGCCAGCGCGCGCTCCACAGCGGCGAAGTCGGCCCGCCCCTGGCCGGCTCGTCGCAGGGCGCGGCGTTGCAGCGCCAGCGGGAGGGCCAGTAAAGCCGCGCGGTCCAGCCGGATGGCCTCCCCTGCTCCGCGGGCGTATTGCGCCCACCAGCGGTCGAGTTGACTTTCCAGGTAGGCGTCTTCGGCGGCCAGGATGTCCGCTGCGCGCGCCAGCGCCTCTGCCGCGCGCGGGTTGATGTAAGTCAAGCGGGGCAACACCTCCCAACGGAGGAAGTTGCGCGGGGTGTAGGCCGGGTCGCGGTTAGTGGGGTCCTCTTGGGTAGGTAAACCGTGTTCCCGGCAGTAGGCCACCGTCTCGTGGCGGGTCACCTGGAGCAAGGGTCGCACCAAAGGGATGTGTTCGCTCCAGGGCGTGAGGGTGCGGGGTTGCATTCCTCGGATGCCTGTGCTGCCGCTGCCGTGGATGAGGTGGAGTAGGAGGGTTTCAGCTTGGTCGTTGAGGGTGTGACCAGTGGCGATGGCTTGGGCTTGTGTGGATCTGGCTACGCGAAAAAGAAAGGTGTAACGCAGGTGCCGCGCGGCGTCTTCCAGCGAGCGCCCGCTCACCGCCCGCACATCGCCTCGCTTGAAGAAAAAAGGCAGCCCTCGCCGCCGCGCTTCGGCCTCCACCACGGCCATCTCCTGCTCCGCTTCGGGCCGCAGACCATGATGGAAATGGGCCACCACCAGGGGATAACCCAGGCGGTGAAGCACATCCAGCAGGCAGAGGCTGTCCGGCCCGCCGGAGACGGCCACCACGACCGGCTCGTCGGGCCGTAAACCGCATACTTCTCGGGCGAACCGTTCCACCTGGGCCAGCATCGTGGTACGATTTTACTATGAAGTGCCAGGTGTCAAAGGGTCAGGTGTCAAGTCGTCAGGTAGCTTGAGGTGCGACGATGTGTGGACGGTTTACTTTGACGCTGAACGGCGAACAACTGCAAGCCGCTTTCCCCCAGTTCAATGTGCCTGCGATCATCCAGCCACGTTACAACGTTGCCTCATCCTGGCCGACGGGTTCTACGAGTGGCCCCAGAAGAAAGGCCCGACGCCCAGGCTCCCCTGGCGCTTCACCCTAAGCGACGGACGGCCTTTCGCCTTCGCCGGGCTGTGGGAGACCTGGCTCTCTTCCGACGGCTCGGAGGTGCCCACCTGCACCATCATCACCGTCCCGGCCAACGAGGTCGTGGCGGCAGTGCATCCCCGCATGCCCGCCATCCTGCGCCCTGAGGATTACGCCGCCTGGTTGCGGCCTGACGAAGCGCAGCCTCAGGACCTGCAGCCCCTGCTACGCCCCTATCCCGCCGAAGCCATGCGCGGTTACCCCGTCTCGCCGCAGGTGAACAACCCCCAGGTGGACGACCCCGCCTGTATCGCGCCCTACCAGACACTCCAGGGGAGGCTTTTCTGACCACAGATCTCCCCTTTGAGGGTTGAGGAGCCCAAAGAGTCTGTTATTTTCGAAACAGGTTGCTCACAAAGAACCAGAGGTTAGCCGGGCGCTCAGCCAGACGCCGCATGAAGTAAGGGTACCATTCGGTGCCGTAGGGGACATAGATGCGCACCGGGTATCCCTCGGCGGCCAGTCGCCGTTGCAGGTCTCGACGGATGCCGTAGAGTATCTGGAACTCGATAGCCCGTTTGGGCAACCCCAGCGCTTTGGCGGCTTCGATGGCATAGGCGATCCGGTTTTCATCATGCGAGGCGATGGCCGGGATGGGCGGCACGCGGCCATCCTCGGAGACTTCCGGCGCGTCATGCGCCAGGGCACCCTCAATGAGCATGCGGGTCAGGCGGTCGAAGTTGGCATCCACATCCCGCTTCCTGGGGTAGGCAATCTCCGGCGGCTCCTTGTAGGCCCCTTTGACCAGGCGCACCCGAGTGGCGCGTTGCATCAGCCGGCGCACATCCTGCTCGCTGCGGTAGAGATAAGACTGGATCACCACCCCCACATTATCCAGCCCCTCGGCCAGCATCTGCTCGTAGAGTTCCAGCGTGGCATCCACCCAGGGGGAGTCCTCCATGTCGATGCGCACCATGATGCCGTACCCTTTGGCCTTGCGCAAAATCGTTCGCAGATTCCCGGTGCACATCTCCCGGTCCAGCGCCAGGCCAATCTGGGTAAGTTTGATGGAGGCATTGGCCTGCACCCTCTCATGGTGGATGGCATCAAGCATGTCCAGGATGGCCTGGGTGGCGTTGGTGGCTTCCTGGGGGTTGGTCGTCGCCTCCCCCAGATGGTCAAGGGTAACAAAAATGCCCTGAGCATTGAAGGTTTTAATCACGCGCAGGGCATCTTCCAACCGATCACCGGCGACGAACCGGGAGGCCACCCGCCAGGCCAGCGGCCAGCGGGTCACCAGGCGTTGCGCCCAAGGGGCGCGGGAAAGGTAGATGAGCAAAGCGCGCAACATTGTTTCTTCCTTTGGCAATAGGGATGGTGAAAAAGATGGGACAGGGATTTTTCTACGCCGTCTCAATTTTAGCATAATCCGGTATAATACACCCATGCCTGCCCAGACCCCCATCGTCATCGGGATCGCCGGGGGCACCGGATCGGGGAAAACCACGGTGGCCCAGGAAATTTTGCGCCGGGTCGGACCCGATAAAATCGCCTACCTCCCCCACGACGCGTACTACAAAGACCACAGTCACCTCTCCCCCGAGGAACGGGCGCTGGTCAACTACGACCATCCCGACTCGCTAGAAACCTCCCTGCTCGTCACCCACATTCAGGCGCTCAAACGGGGCCAGACCATCGAGCGACCGGTATACGATTTCACCTCCCACAGCCGCACCAAACAGACCGTGCGGGTGGAACCGCGCCCCATTATCCTCGTGGAAGGCATCCTCATCTTCGTCGAGCCCGAACTGCGCGAACTTTTCGATGTGAAAATCTTCGTTGACACCGATGCCGACATCCGTTTCATCCGGCGGCTGCGGCGGGACATTCAGGAGCGCGGTCGCACGGTGGAATCAGTCATCGAGCAGTACCTGCACACGGTACGGCCTATGCACCTGGAATTCGTCGAGCCCTCCAAACGGTACGCCGATGTCATCATCCCCGAAGGCGGGTTCAACGAAGTGGCCCTGGACATGGTCATCGCCCGGATTCACCACTTGCTCGCGGCCTGATGAACGACTCCCCGCCATCCCCTGGCGAAACCGTCATCCGCATCCTGGCTCTGCTGCTCATCCTGGCGCTGAGCGTGTGGATTTACCTGCATCGCACCGCTATCATCGCCCTAAGCAGCCTGGGCTACCTGGGCGTGTTTCTGGTGACCCTGCTGAGCAACGCCACGGTGATTTTCCCCGCGCCCAGCCTGGTGCTCCCCTTCACCATGGGGGCTGTGCTCTCCCCCTGGCTGGTGGCCCTGGTAGCCGCCGTGGGAGCCGCCTTGGGCGAACTCACCGGCTATCTGGCCGGTTACACCGGCCAGGCTATCGTGGAGGACAGAGCCACCTTCGCCCGTCTGCGCCGCTGGATGCAACACAAGCGTAGCGCGGCGCTGCTCATCTTCCTGCTGGCTTTTCTTCCGCTGCCCCTCATGGACCTCGCCGGCATCGCCGCCGGCGCGTTGCGGATGCCCCTGAGTCGTTTCCTGTTCTGGTGCTTTTTGGGCAAATGGCTCAAACTGACCCTCATCGCCCTGGCCGGCGCCTGGTCCATCCCCCTGGTGGATCGCTGGATAGCGCCTTGACCCCCTGGAGGTGTGGCATGCAAGCCGTAGACACCTATCTGGAAACCCATCTGGACGAAAGCCTGGACGAACTCAGCCATCTGTGCGCTCAGCCCAGCATCTCGGCGCAAGGCATAGGTCTGGAGGAAACCACCGAAATGGTGGCCGGGATGCTCCGTCGGCGCGGCTTCCGCGTGGACATTTTCGCCACTGAGGGCGCACCGGTAGTCTTCGCCGAGCGCGAGGGGCGCCGCCGTGACCGCACCCTGCTCTTTTACAATCACTACGATGTGCAGCCCCCCGAACCGCTGGAACTGTGGGAGACGCCCCCCTTCGAGCCGACCTTGCGCGACGGCAAACTCTACGCCCGGGGCGTGAGCGACGACAAGGGGCACCTGGTAGCCCGCCTGTTCGCCATCGACGCCCTGCTGGCCGCTGATGGCGAGTTGCCTTGCAATGTCAAGTTCGTCATCGAGGGCGAGGAGGAGACCAGCAGCCTGCACCTGCACGATTTCATCCAGGAGCATCGGGAGATGCTGGCCGCCGACGCCTGCATTTGGGAGTTCGGCGGCGTGGATTACCGCGATGTGCCCATGGAGTACCTGGGCATGCGCGGCATCTGCTATGTGGAACTGAGCGTGGAGACGGCAGCCACCGATGTCCACTCCGGGCTGGGCGGCTCCATCTTTCCCAACGCCGCCTGGCGATTGGTGTGGGCGCTGAATACCCTCAAAGGCCCGGACGAGCGTATCCGTCTGCCCGGTTTCTACGACAAGGTGCGCCCACCGTCGCCGCGCGACCTGGAATTGCTGGCCCAGTTGCCCGATGTGGCCGAGGAGTACCGCCAGCGTTACGGGGTGCGCGAGTTCCTGAAGGGGCTGACCGGAGGCGTGGCTCTGCGTCAGGCCGAGGTCTTTGAGCCTACCTGCACTATCTGCGGCCTGACCAGCGGGTACCAGGGGCCGGGCAGCAAGACCGTGCTTCCCGCCCGCGCCGTGGCCAAGGTGGACTTCCGCCTGGTGCCCGACCAGATGCCCGAGGATGTGCTTCGACAACTGCGGGAGCACCTGGACGCCCACGGCTTCGAAGATGTCCAGATCGCCTACCTGGGCGGTGAGCCACCGGTGAAGACCGATCCCGATCACCCCTTTGTGAACCTGGTGGTGCAAACCGCCGAGCCGGTGTACGGCGTGCCTATGCAAAAGGTGCCCATGGTGGGTGGCTCAGGCCCGGGCTATGCCTTTGCCCACTATCTGGGCGTGCCCATCGCCACAGCCGGCCTGGGCTACCCGGGCAGCAACACCCACGCGCCCAACGAAAACATCCGCGTTGACCTTTACCTAAAACACGCCCGTCATATGGCGCGCGTGCTGGCTGGCTTTGCGACCATCGATTTCGCATGAAGTCCATGAAGCAATGGCGCTCACCCCCACCCCAATTTCGCTTCTGGCAAGACCTGGCCCTCCAACTCCTAGTGGCCTATCTGGTCTTCATGCTGCCTTTTCTCATGGCCGCCGTGAGCGCCGATCGTCTGGCCCGTGAACGCCTGCAGGCCGATGTCCAGGCCGCCGACCTCTCCCTGGCCCGCGCCATCGCCCAGGAAACGAACATCACCCTGGGTACCATTCTGCAGGCCGTGCAGACCCTGGGCAAGCAGCCCGCCGTGCGCGACGCCGTGCAGCCGGGCATGGCCGAGGCCTTCGCAAACTTTTACCTCGCCCGCCCCGAGGCTAGCCTGATTTACCGGTTGGACAGCCAGGGCGAGATGCGCTACCATTATCCCGAAGGGCCCGGCTCGACCGTGGGGGTGAACTTCGCCTTCCGTCCCTATTTTCAACGCGCCCGCCGCTCCGAGTTGCCTTTCCTCTCTTTGGGGCGCATCTCCCCCACCACCCAGGAGCCCGTGGCCACCGCCGTCATGCCCCTGCGCAACCATGACGCCTTCCTCGGGCTGGTGGGCGTCAACATCCGCCTGGAATCCCTGAGTTGGACCCTGGCCCGCATCGCCGAAGGACATCGGCTGGAAGAGGGCTTTCAGGTGCTCATCGTGGACAACGGGGGGCAAATCATTGCCCATTCCGAGCCCGGCCACCTGTTGCAGAGTTTCTACCTGCAAATGCCCCATCTTGTGGAGGCTGTGCTTGCCCGCCAAGAGGGCTCGCTGGTCTACACCGGTCCCGACGGCGTCGAGCGCCTGTACAGTTATGTGCCCATCCCCAGCGCAGGATGGGGGGTGGTGGTCTCCCGCACCACGGCCAGCGCCTTTGCCACCACGCAGGCTTTCCACCAGGGCGTGGTGCTGGGCATCGCTGCCTTTGCTCTGCTGGGCGCGTTGTTCTGGCTCACGCTGACCTATTTGCTCCTGCGTCCTCTGGAAGCCTTGGCTCGATACAGCCGTCAAATCGGGCAATCGCTCCCGGAAAAGGCAGCGTCTTTTGCGATGGTGACTGGGTTGGCTATGCGCAACGACCAGATCGGCCACCTGGCCCGCACGCTTCAGCGCCTGGAACAGGACATCCGCCAGCGCCTTTCGGAACTCCACACCCTCCTGGAAACCAGCGCGGCGGTCGTCTCTTCCCTGGACCTGCCCACGGTGCTGGAGCGAATCCTGGCCGAGGTGGAGCGGCTCTTGGGCATTGAGAAATGCGCCATCCTGGTCTGGGACGAAAAAGAAGGCCACTTCGTCGCCCGCGCCAGCCGGGGGCTCTCCCCAAGTTACGCCGCTCGTCTGGTCGTTTCCCCCGACCACCCCGGCTCGCCCACCATGCGCGCCATGCGCACGGGCCATCCGGTGTACATTACCGACACGGAACGAGACCCCTCATTCGTGCATCTCCTCCCCCGCGCCCGCGCCGAGGGGTACCGGGCCCTGGTGGTCATGCCCCTGAAAACCCAACACGCCCCCCCGGCCGCTCTGGTGGCCTACTATCCTGAGCCACACGAGTTCACCGAGCAAGAACTGTCCATCCTTTCCTCCTTTGCCAACCACGCGGCCATGGCCATCGAAAACGCCGCCCTCTACGCCCGCTCCGATATGCGCCTGCGGGAGCAAACGCACCGGCTGGAGGCCCTGATTCAGTCCCTCAACGAGGGCCTCATTTTGGAGGACTTGGAAGGCCGGGTGCTTTATGCCAACCGCCGCATCACCCTTGTGAGTGAACTGGCCCACGAAGACCTGTTGGGCACCCCCGTAGCCCAGGTGGTGACGCGCATCACCCGGCGGGCCACCGAGCCGGAAAAAGCCCAGGCGTGCCTGCTCTCCTTGCTCGAAACGCATCAGGAAGGCGCCTGCGAACTCTCCTTGCGCCTGGGCGGCCACATCGAACACTATCGCGTTCAGGTGTTCCAGGTCACCGATTTGCAAGGGCACTTCATCGGACGCGGGCTGATCTGGCAAGATGTCACCGCCGATCGGGAAGTGGATCGCATGAAGTCCAGCCTGATTTCCACCGTCTCCCACGAACTGCGCACCCCGCTGGCGTCGATCAAGGGGTACGCCACCTCCCTGCTGGCCGACGATGTCCAATGGGACCCGGAAACCCAGCGCGAATTCCTGCAGCACATCTCCGAGGAGACCGATCGGCTGTCCCAACTCATCAACGACCTGCTCGACCTCTCACGCATCGAAGGCGGCGCCCTGAAAGTCGACCGCAAACCCACGGACCTGCTGGCCCTGGTGCGACGGGCCAGCCACCTGGTGCCCGACCTGAAGCCCGAAAGGCTGATTGTGGAAGCCCCTGATGATCTGCTCCCCGTCCCCGTGGACGCCCGGCGCATCGAAGTAGCCCTGCGCAACCTGCTGGAAAACGCGGTCAAATACAGCCTGCATCCCGAGGACCCCATCACCGTCAGCATCCAACGGCAGGAGGATCGGGTCATCGTCCGCGTCATCGACCAGGGGCCGGGCATACCGGCCGAACACGCCCCCCACATTTTCGATAGTTTCTATCGCGCCGAACCGCGGGCCAACGGCTCGCGCTCCGGCGTGGGTCTGGGGCTGGCCATCGCCCGCGGCTTCATCGAAGCCCACGGCGGGCGCATCTGGCTGGAGCCCCGTGCGCAGGGCACCTGCATCGCCTTCTCGCTCCCCCTGGAGGTGAACGACCATGGCCCTACCCAGTAACCCTATCGCGGTGTTGGTGGTGGATGACGAAAAGCCCATCCGCGACTTCGTGCAGCGCAACCTGGACATCCGCGGCTATCGCGTCTATACGGCGGCCAATGGCCTGGAGGCCCTGGAAACCCTCCAGGCGCACCTGGTGGATCTGGTCATCCTAGACATCATGATGCCCCACATGGATGGCCTGGAGACCATTCGCCGGATCCGGCAAACTTCCACGGTGCCCATCATCATCCTCTCCGCCCTGGGGGAAGAGGCTGACAAAATCCAGGCGCTCAACCTGGGTGCCGACGACTATCTGACCAAACCCTTTGGCGTGGGTGAACTGCTGGCCCGGGTGAAGGCCGTGCTGCGCCGCGCCCGCTGGGCCGAGGCCCCCACACCTACCAAGACGCTGGCCTTTGGCCCTATTGTGCTCGACCCCCTTCGGCGGCAGGTCATGGTGGAGGGCCGCCCCGTGGAGTTGACCCCCATCGAATTCAACCTGCTGGCCTATCTCATGAGCCATGCCGGGCAGGTGCTTGCCCACCAGGACATTCTGCAACATGTCTGGGGGCCGGGATACGGGCGGGAGACCGAATACCTGCGGGTGTACATTGGCCGATTGCGCCAGAAAATCGAACCCGATCCCGAACATCCGCGTTTTTTGCGCACTGTGCGGGGTGTAGGTTATCTTTTCGAGCCGGCAGCGTGAATTTTTTACACTTTTTTTACCCCGCCCTGCCCATAG
>DUEP01000045.1 GCA_011176535.1 Anaerolineae bacterium
GCAGCACGAACTGCTGGAAGAATTCCTGCGCCTCGCCGGGGGAGGAGTCCAGCGTCGTTTCAATGCGCACGCTGAGGTCCCCGATGCGCCAGAAATGGTCGGTGTGCATATAGGCGGCGTTCAGAAAACCCACCCCCAACGCGGCGATCAGGTAAAGTAGGGGGTGAAGCCACCCCAAAAGAAAAAGGGCCACGAGCAGGAGCACAGCCCCGGGCCACATCTCGGAACGGTAGGCGCGGGGATCGAGCAGCATCCAGAACCATAACGGGAGGGTGCTGAGCCAGAAGGAGGCCAGAGCCAGCAGGGCCTCCGGGTGTTCTTGTAGTCGGGCAACAAAACGATGCCAGAAGGAACGCATAAAGGTCTCCTAAGCAGCAGGGAACGTATTCCCCAGTTCGTCGTTGCAGGGTTCGTCCGTGGGTAGGGGAAATCCAGTCCTCAATTATACCCCCAGGTAACAAGGGGGGTGAAGGGCACGAAGAAAGTTATTTCAAGAAACCTTGACGAAGTTTTCTCCTTATGCTATCTTTGCACCGTTTCTGCATCTTCGCTGCCAAACGGTTTGGGAGGGGTCATGGTTCAGCACGAACGCATTGCCGAAGGGGTATACGCCTTTCAGAGCGAGGCCTATGCTCAGGTTATGGCCGGGGTCGTGGTGGGGACCCAGGGAGCGTTGGTTATTGATACTTTGGCCCTCCCTGAAGAGACCCTGGCCATGGGCGAGTTCATTGAAGAGGAATTGCAGGTGCCGGTGCGTTATGTGGTCAATACCCATTACCATGCCGACCACGCCTGGGGGAATGGGTTTTTCCCGGGGGCGGTGATCATTGGCCATGAATTGACCCGCCGCTGGTTGTTCGAGAAAGGGCAAAAGGCGTTGGAGCAGGCCCGGCAACAGGATCCCTCGTTTCAACGGGTACGGTTGGTGCCGCCTGAGTGGACCTTCCAGCAGGGACGGGTGACCCTCAAGTTGGGCCGCAAAACCGTCACCCTTATCCCCTTGCCGGGGCACAGCGCGGATGGGATCGGGGTGCTGGTGGAGGAGGACCGTGTCCTGTTTGCTGGCGATGTGATGATGCCCCTGCCCTATCTGGTGGATGGGGATTATGAGGCGATGGTGGCCTCTCACAAACTCATCGCCAAGATGCACCTGGAAAACCTGATCCCCGGGCATGGCGAAATCGTGCTGCGAGGAGAGATCCCCGAACTGGTCAAGAGCAACCTGGCTTATTTGAACGAACTGCGCAAAGCCGTGCGCCAGGCCCATCGCCGAAAGTATCCCGGCGATTATTTGCAGGAGATTTCCGTGGAAGATTGTGGGAAAAGCCGGGTGTTGTTGGGTGGGTTGGCCGAGGCGTTGCACCAGCGCAACTTGCGCGCCCTGTACCGCCAGTTCTATGGAGAACCCCCTGCGACCTCGCCCGAAGATGAGTACGATTGATGCCCCCTGGGATGTGACCAACGGGCAGAATGTTGCGATCAGCCGCCCCCACCAGGGAATGGCCTGACCCCCTGGGCGGGGGCTGGTTTTTTATTGCCTGGACAGCCGGACCCGGTATCGACAAACCGCCGGGCCTTTTTCCCGCATTTCCGAGGCTGACTGCACCACCTCCACCGGGCGGTCTAAAGCCCGTTCCAGTAGGCGCTGATCCAGCTGACACAGTTCGGGGAAATCGTCCCGCAAGGTGGCGAAAGGGCAGCGACGGAAAGTGATCAACGGTCCCTGTTGGTGGGCTTCCCAATGGGCCTCATAGCCCAGCGCGTTGAGGGTTTCCAGTATTTGCTGCAGCCGCTGGCGCAGGTTGCCAGGGTAGGGCAGCGGCGCTTCCCCGAGCAACAAAGCGCCCAGGTCGTCTAATCGGTTCTCCAGGGCCTCCTGATGGCGCAGCAAAGTCAGCAAAGCCCGCGTCAGGGGCTCCAGGTGGGAGGATTGGGCTTTGGGCGTCAGCCGGTAGCGCTGAGGGGGGCGACCGCGCCTGGTGGGCCTGGCCGGCGGCGCGGCGACGACCAGACCGGCTTCCTGGAGCAAACTCAAGTGGTGCCGGATGTTCGACGGCGTCACCTGGAGCGCTTGGGCGAGATCGTTGACCCTGGCCAAGGGATGCAGGCGGAGGTATTCCAGGATTTGCTCGCGGGTGCTTGGGGTGCTCATGGAGGCTCCCAGGGGTGAGATGGGTTCATTTTACCGCAACCTACCAGGGCCTGGCACGGTTTGAAGCCGCTTGTTGAGGCCTCCCCCATGCTATAATCCCGAACACCTTCTTCGATCGGAGGCCTGGTATGCCCGAAAAGACGGACAAACCCAGCCTGGCCGTGCTGGGCGGCACGGGGAAGCAGGGCAAAGGTCTGGCCTATCGGTGGGCCAAAGCCGGCTATACGGTGTACATCGGCTCGCGCACGCCGGAAAAAGCCCGGCAGGCTGCCGCCGAGGTCCGGCAGCGCTTGGGCGATCCCGCGGCTCCGGTGATGGGCCTGGGTAACGCCGAGGCCGCGGCCCGCGCCGAGATTGTGGTGCTCACCGTGCCCTACAGCGCCCATCGCAGCACCTTGGAAGCGGTGCGGGAGGCCCTGGCGGGGAAGATTCTGGTGGATGTCACTGTGCCCCTGAAGCCCCCCAAAGTGACCAGGGCGCAGATGCCGCCCGCGGGCAGCGCAGCCCAGGAAGCCCAGGCGTTGCTGGGCGAGAGCGTGGCCGTGGTGGATGCCTTCCAGAACATCGCCCATGAGTTGCTTTGGGAGGATGGCCCGATTGATTGCGATGTCTTGGTTACCGGCAAAGGCAAGGCCAACCGCCAGCGGGTGGTGCAACTGGTGCGCGACGCCGGCCTGCGCGCCTGGGATGCGGGGCCCATCGAAAACAGTGCGGTGGTTGAAGGCCTGACCAGCGTTCTGATTTACCTGAACAAGACCTACGGCTCGACCCACGCCGGGATTCGGATCACCGGCTTGTCGGGCAGCGCTTGAGGCCTGCGTGGGGTTCAAGACACAGCGGGTAGGAGGAACCGTACTCAAGGAGTAGGTTAAGATGACCGTTCGTCATTTGCTACAAACCGCCCGTCCACCCTTTCTGTTGCTCACCCCGGCCTGTGTGCTGGTCGGGCTGGGCACGGCGGCCGTCGAAACCCGGCGGCAAATCCCCTGGCTGTTGTTCGTGCTGGCGCTGGTGGGGGCTCTGGCGGCCCATGTGAGCGTGAACGCGTTCAACGAATACTTTGACTTCCGCAGCGGTCTGGACGCCCGCACCCGGCGCACGCCTTTCAGCGGCGGCAGCGGCACCCTCCCTCAGGCGCCGGAGGCGGCTCGCGGCACCCTGGCGCTGGCCTGGGGGACGCTGCTGCTCACGGTGGCCATCGGCTTCTATTTCCTTTACCGCGTGGGCTGGGGGTTGCTTTGGGTTGGCCTGTTGGGCGTGATTCTGGTGTATGTGTATACCAACTGGGTCACCCGCAGCCCTCTGGTTTGTCTGGTGGCGCCCGGTTTGGGGTTCGGCACCTTCATGGTGATGGGCACGCACTATGTGCTGACTGGTCATTACAGTTGGCTGGCCTTTTGGGCCTCGCTGGTGCCGTTTTTCCTGGTGAGCGATCTGCTGCTGCTCAATCAATTTCCCGATGTGGAGGCCGACCGCAGCGTGGGGCGGCGGCACTATCCCATCTTGTGGGGTCGCCCCAGGGCGGCCCGTCTGTATGTCCTGTTTCTGGGCCTAGCGTATCTGGTACCAGTGGTCGGGGTGGTGGTGGGGTGGTTGCCCACCTGGAGCCTGCTCAGCCTGTTGACCCTGGCCCTCGCCGTGCCCACGGCCCGGCGGGCGTTGCGTTTCGCCGACGACATCCCTCAACTCATGCCTGCCCTGGGCAACAATGTGCTCATTAATCTGTTGACCCCGGTGCTGTTGGCCCTAGGGTTGTGGTTGGGGGCGTGACAGATGTGGCGCAACTGTTTAGACGAGGAGACGTTTCGTCGGTGGAATTGATCCCTTTGCCTGGCTTGCCGTTGGTGGCGCCGGGAGACGATTTGGCCGCCCTGGTGTGGCAGGCCTTGCAAGAGGCCGGGATGGCCCTACGCGATGGGGATATTCTGGTCCTGGCTCAGAAGGTGGTCTCCAAAGCCGAGGGGCGCTGGGTGGATTTGCGCACGGTGGCCCCCTCGGCCCGCGCCCGGGCGTTGGCTCAGGTGGTGCAAAAGGACCCCCGCCTGGTGGAGGTGGTGCTGCGGGAAAGCCGTGAGGTGTTGCGCGCCGTGCCCGGGGTGCTCATCGTGGAACATCGCTTGGGTTTCGTCTGCGCCAACGCCGGGGTGGACCACTCCAATGTGGGGCCGCCCCCCGGTGCGCCGCCCCAGCGCGTCGGCTCCCCCGAAGATTGGGTGCTCTTGTTGCCTGCCGACCCGGATGCCTCGGCGGCTCGTTTGCGTCGGCGATGGGAGGCCCTCAGTGGGGCGCGTTTGGGTGTGCTCATCATCGATTCCCATGGCCGGGCATGGCGTTTGGGCACCGTGGGTGTGGCCATCGGCCTGAGCGGGCTGCCGGGGCTGGTCGATTTGCGCGGTGCGCCCGACCTGTTGGGCCGCGAACTGCGGGTGACCACGGTGGGCGTGGCCGATGAACTGGCGGCTGCCGCCTCGCTGGTCATGGGCCAGGCCGGCGAGGGAACGCCGGTGGTGCATGTGCGCGGCTTCCCGTACCCCTTGCGCGAAGGGAGCCTCGGCGAGTTGCTGCGGCCCAAAGAGCGGGATCTTTTTCGATAGGGCCAGGGTGTGCCATGAGTCGCCGCGACCTGCGTTTCATTCCCCTTTCCGCCGATTTGGAGAAGATTCGCTTCTTCGGAACGCTGAGGTCTTCGTTGTTGCTGCTCAAGCAGGCGCCCCTGCAGTTCGTGCGGCACCAGGTGCTGCGCCGCTTGCCGGTCCGCCAAAGCGTGGAGGTATTCATCGCCCATGAGGCCGACGACTTTGCCCAGTTGGGCGATGTGTGGCTCTTCGTGCACGCCTGGCGCCTGCCGCGTTTCGCCCCGCTGGCCTTTGCCCGCGTCCACACCTTTTTGCACCGCCTGGCGCGGCGCTTGCGCTGGGAGGGGTACCGCGCCGAACCTTTGGACCCCCTATCGCCCACCATCAATTTGCCCCGCCTGGCCGTGGAGGCCGGTTTGGGGGACTTCAGCCCCTATGGGCTGTTGGTGCATCCGGTGTTTGGCCCCCGGCTCATCCTTTCGGGAATGCGCACCGATTACCCCTTGACCCTGCGCCCTTGTTGGGGCGGTGTGGGGTGCAACGATTGCGATGCTTGCCTCAAATTGTGCCCCCAACGCCCTTTGGAGAGCGGGGTGGTGGGCCTGGGGCGCTGTCAGACCTGCGCGATATGTCTCACGGTGTGCCCCACGGGCAAAGGCCGCCGGGCGCGGGCGTTGCGGCAAGAGTTGGCGCGACGAGCATCATGAGGCGCCACACCAGCATTCGTGAAAGGGGCTTTCTGTCTCATTTTGTTGGTATACTGAAGGGGCCAGAAGGCAGATCCTGGCTGGAAGTGCGGTTATTTGCAGTTGCTCGTTGACCCGACGGTTTTTCAGGAAATAGAGACCGTCGTCCAGCGCAAGGATCCGGCGACATGGCCTCGGGGGCAGCGCTTGATGGCGACAGCCAGGATTGCCGTTGGCCCCTCTCCATCGGGAGACCAGTTGACGCTTGCCCGCTCCCTCATCCTTATTCCCCAGATGCCGTGGTATTGGCGGAAACCCTGGTCTCTGAATCTCAATGCTGGTTACCCATGATAAACGGTATTTCTTGACCCCAAAAATGCTCCAGGCTGATCTCGCTTTGAAGGCGGGAACGCCTGGCGAAGCATTGGCCTGGGTGCGCCAGTTGTTGCTCCCTCGATGGCCCTTGGAGTGAACGATGCCCGAACCCAACCTGGCCCCAAAAATCCTGCATGCTTTCCTGCGTACCCGGCGCAGTGTGCGCCGCTTTCGTCCGGACCCGGTGCCGCGGGAGGTCATTGAGCGTCTCTTGGAGACGGCAATCTATGCCCCTTCGGCGCACAACTTGCAGCCCTGGCGTTTTGTGGTGCTGACCGGCCCCCGGGCGAAGGCCCGCCTGGCTGAAGCGCTCACTGATCAGATGCGCCAGGATATGCAACAGGAAGGCGCGGCAGAGGAGGACATCGCCGAGCGGGTGGCGCGTTCCCGCCGCCGGTTGCACGAATCCCCGGTGGTGATCCTTCTCAACCGGGTTACCACGGTGGTGCGCCGCGAGGTTCCAGAAGAGCATCGCATGGCCCGCCAGTCTGTGGCCATCGTGGGCCTGCAACTCTGGCTGGCCGCCCACGCCGAGGGATTGGGGGCCGTGTGGGTTTGCTGGCCGTTGTTCGCCCCGGAGACCACCCGGCAAACTTTGGGCCTGCCCCCCAACTGGGAGCCGCAAGGGATGTTGTTCGTCGGCTATCCGGCGGAAGAGCCTCCGTTGCGCCCCCGGACCCCCTGGCAGGATCTGACCCTGTGGATGGAGGAGTGACCCTTGGACTGGCAAGCAGAAGTTCGTGCCGTGTTGCGGCAGGGGAATAAAGCCCGCGCGTTGCAGCAGGTTGTCGCGCAGTTGCGCGCTCATCCGCGCGATGTGGCCGCTTTGTTGTGGTTTGCTGGTCTGACCGAGAACCGCGAGCAAGCCATTGCGGCATTGCGTTATGTGCTCCGCCTGGACCCGGAGAACGCGGCGGCGCGCCGGGGGCTGGCCGCCCTGGGGGCACGGCCCGAAGAGGGTGTTCGTGTAGCCAAAAAGGCGTCACGAGGAGACGGGGATGCCGAGGGCCCTCGACAGGCGATTCGCTTAGCCAGCAAGGGGAGGCCCAGTGAGGTAGAGCCTGGCTCAGAACTCATCCGTGGTAGCCAGATTTTGCGCCGGGCACAGGCCACGATTTGGCCTTTTAGGGGATACAACCGCCCCCTGGGGGTTTTGCTTGAGATGGGGATGGTGCAAACCAGGGGCTTGGAATGGGCGGTGAAAAACGCGCGCGACCCGGAAATCCGCTGGGCAGCGGCCGTGCTTCTCCAGGAGCCGGACATCCAGGACCTCTCCATGACCGAACAGCAGGCCGCCCAAGTCGTGTTCCCCTTCCGGCAGTTGAACCGGCCCTTGGGCGTGCTGCTGCGTGAAGGGCACATTGGGCTACGCGACCTGGCCTATGTGGTGCACAGAGCATATTCGCCCCGCTTGCGGTGGGCCGCCGCGGTGATGGGGTATTGGGTGCTGGAGCATCAGGGGGGAGGCCAGGAGTCAGCCTCCCAGAAGGTGCGGCCTTCGGCCGACAGGGAAATGGCGACCAGGGCGCGCAGCGCCTCGGCCTATCACCGCTTCCCGGCCGCTGATGCCACGCCTGCTGCCGTTGGACAGGCTTCAACCGTGCCTGCCGAAGAGCCTGGGCCCTCGCGTGGACCGTTGCGGGTGTATCGAGGCAGCCGGTTCCTTCAGCGTCAGGTCCAGGTGCATGAGCGACGGGTGACCTGGGCCTCCTATGCCTTGCGGGCGCTGGTGGTGGTATTGGCGGTGTTTTCCGTGGCTGGCGGGCTGTATCTCACTTTAGGTTTGCATGACCGCTTGTGGGGAACGGTGGTCACCTGGAGCGGGGTTCTGATCCTTTTGGCCGTCTCGCGCGTGGTGCCGTGGTTCGACCGGCTCAAGGCGCAACGGGAGGCCTATCGTCAGGGGTTGGCCGGCGAGGAGCGTTTGGCGCGCCTGCTGCGCGGTAAATTGGACGGACGATGGGCGCTTTACCGGAATCTGGTGCTCCCCGACGGCCAGGGTGATCTGGACGCCGTGTTGCTGGGACCCCGGGGCGTGTACCTGCTGGAAGTCAAAGCCTACCAGGGCGCGCATCGGGTTCGGGGCGGGGAGTGGTATCGCCGTCGTTGGGGCAAATGGGTGGAGATGGACGCCAATCCTACGCGGCAGGCCATGCGTAACGCGCTGCGTTTGGCCGAGTTCCTGCGAGCGCGGGGCCTCGAAGTGTGGGTCGAACCCCGGGTGGTCTGGGCCGGTCAGGGGCGGGTATGGATTGACGGCCAGCCCGAAGTGCTGCTTTGGGATTTGAATCGCCCATCCTGGATTTGGCGGGATTTGGGGCGCGGGAAACCGTTGCCCCCGGAAACATGCCAGGGCATTCATCAGGCCTTGCACACCCTGGTCGCCCTTTCGCCGGAGGCAAAGCCGTGAACCCCTTGCCGCCTTTGCCGGAAGAGTTGGACGGACGCCATCCCTGGCAGACGCTGAAAACGGCCTTGCGCTGGCTGTGGCGGATGGGCTGGCAGAGCGATCCCCGCGTGGCCCGCCGTTTCCTTCTCCTTTATGGGAGCTTGCTGGCCGTGCTTTTGCTGTTGGGGGAGGCCTTTCTGCTTATCGCTTTGGCCTTTCTCCGGGCCTTTTGGCTGGCGCTTCCCCTTTACCCCGGCGTGGTACGGTGGCTGAACCGCCTGGGATGGCCGGTGGAGCACGGTGGTGCTCCGGCTGCGGTGAAGACCCCCTGGCGCAGGCTGCACACGGTTTTGTGGGTGTTGCTCATTGGGATCGCGCTGGCCGCCGGGGGCTGGTTGCTGTTCACCAGGGGCTTTTGCGGCCAGAATCTCATCTGCCTGACGCTGGGGGTGCTGAGGAGGGCAGGATGACATCTCTGGAGCGGGTGGTCGTGTTGGCTGGCGGCGTTGGCGGCGCTAGGTTCGCGGCCGGTGTGGTGCAGGTGCTGCCTCCGGAGCGGGTGACCGTGGTCGTCAATGTGGGGGACGACTTCGAACATTGGGGACTGTGGATTTCTCCGGACCTGGATACGGTCTGTTACACCCTGGCCGGTCTGGAAAATCGGACCGCCGGTTGGGGGCGACGCGGCGAGTCATGGCGGGTTCTGGAGGAGGTGCGGCGTCTAGGTGGGCCGGACTGGTTCCGCCTGGGTGACCTGGACCTGGCGACGCATCTGGAACGCACCCGCCGCCTCCGCGCTGGCGAGCCGCTGAGCCGCATCGTGGCCGACTTTTGCCGGGCCTGGGGGGTGCGGGCCAAGGTGCTCCCGATAAGCGACGACCGTATTCCGACATTGGTGGAGACGGACGAAGGCACCCTTGCCTTTCAGGAGTATTTCGTGCACCGCCGCTGGCAGCCGCGGGTGAAAGGCTTCCGCTTTCAGGGGGCGGAAAGGGCCCGCCCGGCTCCAGGTGTGATGGAGGCGTTGCGGCAGGCCGACGCCGTGCTTTTCGCTCCCTCCAACCCCTGGGTGAGCCTGGACCCTATCCTGGCCCTCCCAGGCGTACGCGAGGCCGTGGCCGCCGCCCCGGCGGTGGTGGGCGTTTCGCCCATCATCGGCGGGCGGGCAGTGAAGGGTCCGGCGGCCAAGATGTTTCGCGAGATGGGCGAGGAGCCTTCGCCGATGGCCGTGGCGCGTCACTATCGCGGCCTGTGGCAGGGGATGCTTATCGACGCCGAGGACGAGGGCCTGGAGGAGGCGGTGGCGCAGGCCCTGGGGGGCGGTCTGGTCTGGGCGCGAGATACCTGGATGTCCACGCCGGAGAAGCGTGTGGCCGTCGCCCGCTGCGCGCTGAAGTTGGCAGATGCCGTGCGCGCGAACGCGTCTCATTACTTCTAAGCCGTGATAAAATGGAAGCGCACGGACATTCCCTGCCGCATGGCGGCGTTTGAGGAGACCTCTATGGGCGTCTGGGCCATTGTGCCGGTGAAGCCTTTGCGGCGTGGTAAGTCACGATTGGCCTCGGTGTTATCGGCAACAGAGCGCGCCTTACTCAACCAGAATTTGTTGCTCCGAACCCTGCAGGTTCTTTCCCAGGTCGAAGAAATCGAACAGGTTTTGGTGGTCAGCCGGGACAGCGGGGCCCTGGCCCTGGCCCGCCGACATGGCGCCCGCACCTTGCAGGAGCGCGGCGATTCGCGCCTCAATCTGGCGTTGCGCCATGCTACCACGTTGCTGCAAATGTACCATGTGGGTGTGATGATGATTTTGCCCGCCGACTTGCCCTTGCTGGAAGCGGACGATGTGCGGGCGCTTTTGGCAGCGGTGGGGCATCCCCCCTCCGTGGTGCTGGCCCCTGATCGCCATGGCGAAGGGACCAACGCTTTGGTGGTCGCTCCGCCGGGACTTATGCCTTACCAGTACGGGCCGGGATCCTTTGCGCGCCATGTAGCGGCGGCCAGAGAAGCCGGTGTGGAACCGCGGATTGTGGAACGCCAAGGGTTGGCCTGGGACCTGGATTGGCCTGAGGACCTGGAAGCCCTGCGCGCGATGGGGGTGCAAGATTCCTTGCGCGAGGTTTTGCGGCGCACCGATCCACCCTCGGACAGCATGGAGAGGGCTCATGTCTTTCCTAAAGGATGAGACGGCACGATTGTGGCAGGCGGCACGGTCGCTTTACCGCACCGTGGTTTCGTTGGACGCCCAGGGGGCGCTGGTGGATGCCGTGGAACGCGAGGCGCTAGCCATCGTCGCCCACTTGGCCGAGGCCCTGGCCGCGACGGAGTATGACGCTGGCCCTCAACATTTGGAGGCCGCACGGAGCGCAGCGCTGGCGTTGTTGGGATTGCTTTCGCTTTGGGAGGACGAGCCACCCCCTGCTACCTGGCTCACGGTGAAGGAGCAGGCCCGGCGGCTGGTCAGGCAACTGGATGATGCCCTGGCACACCCTGAGAGCTTTGCCGGGCATGGCCATGCGTTGTTCGTGGCCGAACCTGCCACGTTGCCGGCGAAAGAGGCCCTCCCGGTGAGCCTGGACCTTTTGCAGCCTAATTCGCGCCATTGTTTCGTCTGCGGCGTAGAGAACCCTTGTGGGCTGCAGATGCGCTTTTTCCAGACCGGTCCGGGCGAAGTGACGGCATACTATCGCGCGCCCCTGTGCTTCCAGGGGTATCCCGGCGTGGTGCACGGCGGCATTCAAGCCTCGATGCTCGATGAGGCTTTAGGTCGCGCGGTCATGGGTACCGATCCGGATTCGGCCCGCCTGTTCTACACCGCCAGGATGACCATCACTTATCGGCAGCATGTGCCCGTCGAGCAAACATTGCGCATCGTGGGGCGCGTACTCAAGGATCGAGGCCGCGCCGTGCGTTCCTGGGCGGCCATCTACAATGAGGCAGACGAATTGCTCACCGAAGCCGAAGGTCTGTTGCTGGCTGTGCCTGAAGAAGAGGCCCGTCAAATGGACACCGAGGCCCTGGGGTGGCAGGTGTATCCGTTGAAAATAGAAGGATAGGTCTACCGCCGTTCTAAGCACTCCATAATGATCCCTCCGTACCTGGCGCTTCGTACCACGCACTTTGCACACCCTTTGGAGGTTCCCATGTTTTCCGAGTACCATCGTCCTACAACCATTGAGGATGCACTGGCCCTACTGGGCCGTGAGAAGCCTTTGACCCTTCCTCTCGCTGGGGGGACGGCGCTCAACGCCCGCCCGCGGCGCGTCGTGTTGCCCCAGGGGGATTTCGCTGTGGTGGATTTGCAAGACCTGGGCCTGGACGGCTGGAAGCTGCGGGATAAGACACTCACCATGGGCGCTATGGTGCGTTTGCAGCGCCTGCTGGACGAGGGCGAAGGTAAGTTGCCTCCGGCGTTGCTGGAGGCTGTGCGTCGCGAGGCCAACTACACCCTGCGCCATCAGGCCACGGTGGCGGGGAGCCTGGTCGCCGCCGATGGGCGTTCGCCTTTCGCCCTGGCCATGATGGCGTTGGACGCCAGCCTCACCCTTTTGCCTCACGAAAAGGAGTTGCGTTTAGGCGACCTCTACCCGCTACGCTGGGACCAGTTGCGTGGACAGTTGATCACCACGGTGACCGTTCCGCTCAATGTGCGCCTGGCCATCGAGATGGTGGGGCGCTCGCCCATGGATTTGCCCCTCGTGGCCGTGGCTGCGGCGCGCTGGCCCTCGGGACGCACGCGGGTCGTGGTGGGCGGTTGGGGTGATGCGCCGCGTCTGGCATTGGATGGCCCCGAGGCCGATGGCGTGGAGGCCGCCGCCCGCAATGCGGCTTACGAGGCCGAAGACCACCTGGCCTCGGCGGAGTACCGGCGCGAGATGGCCGCCACCCTGGCCCGCCGATGTGTAAATGCCCTTAACTGAGCGATGGTTCTAAGGCAGGAGAGGGCTTGAGTTCCTAATTCTCCTGCACCCAAGTTAGGGACGAGTGCCGATGGTCACTTTACCCACCTTCGACCGTATTACGTTCGATCCCGATGTCATGGATGGCCGGGCCTGTATTCGGGGAATGCGTATCACGGTCTCGTTGATCCTTAACCTCATCGCCAATGGCGTGAGCGTGGAGGAGATCCTCCAAGCCTACCCTTATCTGGAGCCGAAGGATATTCAACAGGTCCTCCGCTACGCGGCTTGGCTCGCTGAAGAGTCCGTCTACGCGTTGGAGCAGACAGTATGAAGGTGAAGTTTCTGGCTGAGAGAGGGTTTTGTCTTGCTAACCCATGATCTTGATTTTGGCGAACTTGTTGCTGCAAGCGGCGCTCGACTCCCAAGTGTTGTTGTGTTTCGGTTGCGAAATATGCGTCCCCAA
>DUEP01000046.1 GCA_011176535.1 Anaerolineae bacterium
CATCGCGGGCCCGGGGCGGCCTATCAGCCGCCGCAGGGCACGGCGGGGGCGCCGAAAGCGTCGCCAGGCCATCACGCTTCCTCCTGCGGGGTGGAGAGGGCATCCGGGGGCGTTGAGTCCTCTAAGGGTTCGGCCTCGGAAGCGGGTTCCAGGGGGCGGGCAAAGATGAGGTAGCCGGTGTGGGCCACCATGCGATCCGTGGGGCGCAGGCGCTCGGGCACGGCTTTGTAGTAACGCAGCAGGATTTCCAGCACATCAATGAAGCCGAAGTGTTGGGCCTCCAGCGCCGTGATGAGGCGCGTGACCTGATTGGTGGTGGGAACCAGGCTGCCGAAAAAGCCCCCCGGTTTGAGGGCGGCCCGCGCCTGGGTGATGTAGTCTTCGGGGTTGGGCACATCCAGGAACACGGCGTCCATCATGGTCTCGTCGAAGCCCTGGGCGATGTCGCGCTGCTTGAAGATGACCCGGTCTTCCAGGCCCAGGCGGCGCAGGTTGCGCCGGGCCAGGGCCTGCATTTCGGGCCGCCGTTCGTAGGAGTACACCCGCCCGGCGGGGCCGACGGTGAAGGCAAAGGCCGTGGTCAGGGCGCCTGAGCCGGTCCCCGCCTCCAGCACCTGCTGCCCCGGCCCCACGCTGAGCCGCAGCAGCACAAAGCCGATGTCCTTGGGAAACATGATCTGCGTGTTGCGTTTGGTCTGACGCAACACCTCTTCCAGAGAGGGCGGCAGCAGATAGAACACCGCGCCCAGGTGAGAAGTCACCCGCCGCCCCCAGGTCTGGCCGATGAGGTCGTCGTGGCGCAGAATGCCTTTGTGGGTGTGCAGTTCTTCGCCTGGGGTCAGGCGCACGAAGAAGGATTTGCGGCCCTCGGCGGCCACCAGTTGGGCTAGATCGCCGGGTTGGGCCGTGGGTTCGCGCGTGGTCCACGGAGGGCGGAATGGGTTTTCGGGATGTTCGCTCATGAAAGGGGGTTACCTCGTCGCATGGGTTCGCTGTGGGTATCGCCCCGATTTTACCAGATGCCAGATGAGGCCGATGGCTGAGAGGAGCGCGTGGGCGTTTTGTGGTAAAATGGCGCTAAACGAACGACCGTTCATGTGGGAGAGCCGCGATGAAAAACCCGCCCCCTGTCTCACTGCGGGAAACTTTGCTTCAGGTCGCCATGCGCCGCTTTGTGCAGCAAGGCTATCACGGCACATCCATGCGCCAGATCGCTCGCGACGCCGGGGTGAGCCTGAGCAACATCTACAACTATTTCCCCGGCAAAGAAGCCCTCTTTGCCGCCGTGCTGGAGGCGTATCACCCCTATCACGACATTTTGCCGTTGCTGGAGCAAAGCAGCGGGGAGCGGCTGGAGGATTTCATCCGCCAGGCGGCGCAGCGCATTCACGAGGTGTTGCAACAACGCTCCGAGGTGTTGCATCTGATGCTCATCGAAATCGTAGAGTTTCAGGGCCGTCATACCCACGCCATCTATCAGGCCCTTTTGCCCCGCATCGAGGCCCTGACCCGTCGCCTGCGTGACTATCCCCGCCTGCGGTCCCTGCCGCCGATGACCATGGTGCGGGCCTTTCTCGGCCTTTTGTGGGCCGATTATCTGCTGACCCAGGGCGTGGGCGGCGCGGCGCGGGCCTCTCTGGACGATCTGGTGACCATTTTCCTCTACGGTGTGGTTCAGCGCGAGCCCGGTGACGAGGTGACGCCATGAGTTTCTACCGGCTGCTTTCGCTCATTCGCAAAGAGGTGCTGCAAATTTTGCGCGATCCGAACACCCTCTTCATCGCGGTGATGATCCCTATTGTGGAGTTGTTCCTCCTGGGGTACGCGGCCACCAACGATGTGCGTAATGTGCCGCTGGCCGTGTGGGACCAGGACCGCGGCCCGGCCGCGCGGGCCTTGCTGGATGCCTTTCAGGCGGCCGATTATTTTCGCCTGGCCTATGTGGTGGACTCCGGGCAGGCGTTGCAGGACCTCTTGGATGCAGGCCGGGCCCGTGCCGGTCTGATCATCCCCCCGGATTACACCGATCAGATCCGCACCCAGGGGCGCGCTCAGGTGGCCTTTGTGCTGGATGGCTCGGACCCCACGGTGGCGGCCAAATCCCTCTCGGCGGCCGAACTCATCGGCCAAGCCCACGCCACGCGCATTCAGAGCCAGCGCTGGCAGAGGATGCGGGGCGTCGTCCCCCAGCCGCCTCTGGAGGTTCGTACCCAGGTCTGGTACAACCCCGATTTGAAAGATGCCTATTTCATGGTGCCCGGCCTCATCGGTGTTATTCTCTCGGCCCTTTCCTCGGTGCTCACGGCCACCGCCGTGGTGCGCGAGCGGGAGCGGGGCACCATCGAGCAACTCATCGTCACCCCCATCCGCCCCTGGGAACTGGTGGTGGGGAAACTCATCCCCTATGTATTCATCGCCGTGGTGGACACACTGGAAGTTCTCTTCATCGGGTCGGTGTGGTTCAAGGTGCCCATCCGCAGCCCCTTGATGGACATTTTGCTCCTTTCGGGGCTGTTTTTGATTTCCGGGTTGGGGGTGGGCCTGCTGGCATCCACCCTGGCGAGCACGCAGCAGGAGGCCATCCTCATGGTCTGGATGACCATTTTGCCGTCCATCTTTCTCTCGGGCTTTTTCTTCCCCATTGAGGCCATGCCCAAGGCCTTGCAGTGGCTGTCTTATCTGTTTCCTTTGCGCTATTACCTGCGGATCATCCGGGCGCAGATGCTCAAAGGGGCGCCCCTGTCGTTGTTGCGGGGCGACATTGCCGCGCTGGCCCTGTTTGCCCTGGTCATCATGGGCGCGGCGGCGGTGCGGTTCCGCAAGCGTCTGGATTAGCCCCTGAGGAGGTGCGTGATGCGAAAGACCCTGCGCATGGTGCTCATCGCCCTTATCGTGCTGGTGGGTGGGGGTGTGGTGGCGTATCTCGGCGTGGTGTCGGGAGGCAAGGGGGACGGCCACTTGAGGGCCACGGGGACGGTGGAGGCCCAGGAGGTGGCCGTTGGAGCCGAACTCACCGGTCGGGTGGCCGAGGTGCTGGTCAGCAAAGGCCAGCAGGTCCATGCTGGGGACCTGCTCTTTCGGCTGGACGACACCCTGCTTCAGGCCCAACGCCGGGAGGCCGAGGCGGCGTTGGGCACCGCCCGGGCTCAGGTGGAGGTGGCCCAAGCCAATCTGGAAGCGGCGCGCCTGCAGGCGCAGATCGCCGAGCAGCAGGCGCACTTAGCGGAGCAACGGCAGCGGTTGGCCCCCTGGTTGGACAACGCGCCGGCCGATTTCGTCCAACCTTTGTGGTACTTCACGCAGGAAGAGCGGTTGGCCGCTGCTCAGCAGGAGGTGGAGGCGGCCCGGCAGGCCTGGGAGCAGGAGCAGCAAAGCTTGCAGGCCGTGCTCGATTTGGCCAGCAGCGCCAACCTCACCCAGGCCGAGGAGCGCCTGCAGCGGGCCCGGCAGGCCTATCTGGCCGCCAAGGCGGTGCTCGACCAGGCCAAAGCCAGCGGCGACCCTTCCTTGCAGGATCAGGCGCAGGCCCAGTTCGATGCGGCGCTGGACGAACTGAAGGCGGCCCAGACGGCCTATGACCGTCTGCTCACCACCAAGGCGGCGCAGGATGTGCTGGAGGCCCGGGCGCGCCTGGCCGTGGCCCGGGAGCGGTATGACGCGGCGCTGGACCGGTGGTATGCCCTGCAAACGGGCGAGCACGCGTTGAGCGTGCAGGCCGCCCGCCTGGCCGTGCAACAGGCCGAAAAGGCGCTGGCCCAGGCCCAGGCTGCTGTGGCTCAGGCTCAGGCCCGGCTGGACCTCATTGACCGCCAGCTGGAGAAGACCAGGGTGTTGGCCCCCACCGATGGCGTGGTCACGGCGCTCAATGTGGATCCGGGTGAGGTGCTGCAGGCCGGCGCCACGGCGCTTACCCTGGGGCGGCTGGACCGGCTGACCATCACCGTGTACATCCCCGAAGGCAAATACGGCACCCTGCGCTTAGGCGATAAGGCCACGGTCACCGTGGATTCCTTCCCCGGCGAGACCTTCGAGGCGCAAGTGGTCTACATCGCTCAGCAGGCCGAGTACACGCCGCGCAATGTGCAGACCAAGGAGGGCCGCACCACCACGGTGTACGCCGTGGAACTGCAGGTGTACGACCCGGCGGGGAAACTGAAGCCCGGGATGCCGGCCGATGTGGATTTCGGCGTGCGCTGAAGGGAAGGCTGACGATGATCCAGGTGGAGGGGTTGTGCAAGACCTTTGGGCCGGTGCAGGCCGTGCGGGGTTTGTCCCTGACCGTGGGTCCGGGGGAGATTTACGGCCTCATCGGGCCGGACGGCGCGGGCAAGACCACCACCATGCGCCTGATTTGCGGCGCGTTGCGCCCCGACGCCGGGCGGGTGGTGGTGGCCGGGCATGATGTGGCCCGCCATCCCGACCGGGCGCGGGACGAAATCGGATACCTGCCCCAACGCTTCTCCCTGTACGAAGAACTGACCGTGTTGGAGAACCTGCACTTCTTCGCCGAGGTGCGGGGCATTCCCCGCCGGGCGTGGTATCGCCGCAGCATGGAGATCCTGGAGTTTGTGGGCCTGGCTCCGTTCGTCCACCGCCGGGCAGGCCACCTTTCGGGAGGGATGAAGCAGAAGTTGGGCCTGGCCGTGGCTCTGGTGCACCGCCCCCGGGTGCTGTTGCTGGACGAGCCCACCAATGGCGTGGACCCGGTCACCCGGCAGGAGTTCTGGCAGTTGCTCATCCGGCTCATGCGGGAGGAGGAGGTCGCCATTTTGTTGAGCACGCCTTACATGGACGAGGCGGCCCGCTGCACTCGGGTGGGGTTGATGCTGGAAGGCCGCCTGGTGGTGGAGGATGCGCCTGGGGCGCTGCGCGACCGCCTGGCCGGGCGGGTGCTGGAACTGCGAGGCGAACCGGTGCACCGCTGGCGCGAGGTGGTCCAGGCCCTGGCCGCCGTGGAGGCGGCTTACGCCTTTGGCGACTGGCTGCACCTGCGGCTGGCACCGGGGGCCTCGGCGCGGCAGGTGCAACGTCAGGTGCGCGGCCTGGCGCGGCGGCACCCCGACCTCACCCTGACGCGCGTCCGGGAAATCCGCCCGGGCTTGGAAGATGTGTTCCTGCACCTGCTCATGCAGCGGGAGGTGGGCCGTGACCTGGAACGCAACGCCTGAATCCGCGGGACCTGTGGTGGTGGCCCGAGGGTTGACCCGCCGTTTTGGGGATTTTGTGGCGGTGGACCATGTGTCCTTTGAAGTCTACCCCGGCGAGGTGGTGGGCTATTTGGGGCCCAATGGGTCGGGAAAGACCACCACTATTCGTATGTTGCTGGGGTTGCTTCGCCCCAGCGAGGGAGAGGCCTGGGTGCTGGGGCATTCGGTGCGCACGGAGTCCGAGGCCATCCGCCAGAAAGTGGGGTACATGTCGCAGCGTTTTGCCCTCTACGATGAACTGACGGTGTACGAAAATCTGGCCTTTTACGCCGGGGTGTACGGTGTGCGGGAGTCTTCCCGTTTGCAGGAGGTGTGCCGCTGGTTGGGGTTGCACTCGCTGCGCGATACTCAGGCGCGCGCCTTGCCTGTGGGCTGGCGGCAGCGCCTGGCTCTGGCGGTGGCCATCATTCATCAGCCCCAGGTGCTCTTTCTGGATGAGCCCACCAGTGGCGTGGATCCTTCCGCCCGTCGGGCTTTCTGGGATTTGATTTACGACCTGACCGCGCAAGGGATGACGGCCTTCGTGACCACCCACTACATGGATGAGGCCGAGTATTGCCATCGGGTGGGGATCATGCGTCAGGGGCGTCTGCTGGCCATGGACACCCCCGGCGCCCTCAAGGAGCAGGCGCTGCCCGGTCACGCCTGGGATGTGTTCGCCCACCCCCTTCTGGCTGCTCTGGCCACTCTGGAAAAGGTGCCCGGCGTGTTGCGCGTGGGTCTGGCGGGGGATCACCTGCGGGTAGTGTCCCGCTCCGAGGTTTCGGGGGGCGCGTTGCGCCGGGCGCTTCGTCAGGCCGGGCAGCGCGTTGAGCGGGTGCTCGAGGTGGAGCCCAGCCTGGAGGATGTGTTCCTCGCCCTGGCCGGTTGAGGTTTGGAGTTGAGGTTTGGAATGCGGTGCCCGGGCCTGAGCCGCGTTGAAGGCCTGGCACCGCTTTGATTTGCCAGGGCCCCGGCGGGGCCATCCCGGAGCCAGAGCTCCGAAAACCAAAGCGGCACGAGCGTGCCGCACTTCAGAAAGACTTGTGAGGGCCTTGGGCACCCTCTTCTCGCCCTTTGGGAGAGGAGGGGCTGGGGGGGAGAGCCTGCACCGAGCCTGGCGAGGTGTGAGGGCGTTCCCCAGGCTTCTTTGGTGCGTCTCTTGGCATCCGCCCTCACCGCCTCGGCCTTGCTCGGCGCAGGCCCAACCCCTCTCCCAGAGGGAGAGGGGCTGTCCAGCAGCGCGGGGGGAACCTGCAGAAGGGGTGATTGACCAACAACGTTTGCGTGCAACCAACTCCGGGTCGCGCTTGCCTGGAGCCGGTTTTTCTGGTACAATGGAGCCGATGCAAGAACATTTGTTCTTATATCTTTTCTCTCTGAGTGTAGTCCGATGAGGAGGAGGTTTCCAATGTTGTCCAAACTGTTTGCCCCGCTCCAGCCTGTGGTGGAAGAGGATGCGTTGGCGGCGCAGCGTCCGGGCCGGGTGAGCCTCGAAGAGTACCTGGGCACGCCCTGGGACAGGCGGAAGCACCGTTATCTGGTGGTGCCCCCCTATGCCGGGATCATGGGCGTGGTGGCGTTCGACGGCGAGCCGCTGTGGTACGAACTCTTCCGCCAGGACCTGCAGCCCATGCTCTACCTCGCCTCCCGCCCTGAATCCCTCTTTTGGGCCCTGGATGTGCTCATGGGTTCCTTCACCTACGGCAGCAGCCCCCGCCATACGGCCATGTATCTCATCTCCCGCCGCCCCCCCTACGCCTGGTGGATCACCCGCCGGGGACGCCACGGCCAACCCTGGTTCTCCCGCCGCCAACAGGCCCTGGCCCGACGCTACGGCCAGCCCACCCACTACTTCCACGCTTACGGCGGGCCGGGCACCGATGCGGCCAACGGCAGCGTGCTGGGCCTGGCCGGGCTCGCCGAGCAGCGGCAATGGGGCCGCCACACCGATGGGGCACACCTGCTGGTCATCGAGGACCTGGCCGACGCTTGGAAGTGGTGGAGCCGCGACGCCAAAGCCATGCTGCCCTATCTGCTGCAGGTGGGCCAGTATTTCCACATCGGCGTGGTGGCCGGGCTGCGCTACCAAGACATCGGCCAGGTGCCGGATGAGATTTTATCCCTTTTCGGCTGGCATGTGTGGGGGCCGCTGGAAGGCCAGGACGGTGCTTTGGTGCCCGTGGCCTCCCGTGTCAACGACCTGCTCACCCTGGCCCCCGATGAGTTCTGGATGGACACCAGCAGCGATGGCTGGCTGAAATTCTATCTGCCCCAGACTTGAGCGGGAGACGGCTTGATGAAAATCGGTATGTTGTGGTTCGACGACAGCCCAAAGAAATCGCTGGCCGCCAAAGTGACTGAGGCGGTGGCATACTACCGCCGCAAGTACGGCGAGCCCAATGTGTGCTATGTGGCTCAGGGGGCGTTTGGGGGAGGTGAGCCGCCGGAGGTAGAGGAGGTGCGGGTGCGGCCTTCACCCACGGTGCCGCCGCATCATTTCTGGGTAGGGCGGGAGGAGACGCTTGCGCCCGAGCCGGCATATCCGGGCCCTGCCCAGGAGGGTGCGGTGGAGCGATGAAGGCCTGTCAGGCGAGCAGCCACCACCAGGTGGAGGGGGCCAGGACGGACATCGGCGAGGTGACCCCCAGCGTGATGCCCATAATGCGGCGCAACAGAGGGGGGTGACTTTGGGCCTTGCGCAGCAGCCGACGGAGCACCCTGGGCCGCATGACCAGGGGGCGCAGCAGGCGTAAGCCGTGCATGGCCAGGGCAAACCGTCGCCGGGCCAAGCGACGGTAGCGGGCCAGGGCGTCCTGGTCCGGCGCGCGCAGCGCCTCGGCGGCCAGGATGGCGCTTTCCAGCGCCAGGTCGATGCCCTCGCCGCTGACCGGGTTGACCAGCCCGGCCGCCTCACCGATGGTCAGCCAGCCCGGACCGCCTAAAGGGCCGTGAGGAAAGTCGCTGCGTAGCGGGTACGCCCGCACGGGTTCGCGTAGCCTTGCAGAGCGCAGCCTGGGGGCCAGCGCCGGGTGTTGGGTGGTCAGTGCCTTCAGCCAGCGGCGCACCGGCGGCGCGGGTTCCCCTGGGCGATGATAGAGGCCCAGGCCGATGTTGGCCACGCCGTCGCCTACGGGAAAGACCCAGGCGTAGCCGTGAGGGATTTCGGGCAGGAAGAAGAACTCCAGAGCGTCATCCAGGTCGGCCACGCTTTCCCAGTAGCCGCGGGCCGCGGCAATGTCGTGGGGGCTTGGGACAGAAAGCCCGAGCGGCGCAGTAGGCCGGTGGAAGCCCCGGTGGCGATCACCACCCAGCGGGCCCGCCAGGGGCGCCCCTGGCGCCCCCAGGCCACGCTGTGGGGGGCCTGGCGGTCGATGCGGGCAATGGGTTCGTTGGGGAAGAAATGGGCCCCGGCCTCGAGCGCCGCCTCGAGCAGGCGCTGGTCGAGGCGTTCCCGGGGCACCACCCAGCCGTAAGGCGGGAGTTCCTGGGGCAACGCGGTGAAGGGGGCGGTGACTTCCAAGTCGGGGCCGGCGTAAAGGCGGGCGCGGCGCACCTGATGCCCCCCTGCGGCGACCCGATGCTCCAGCCCTAAGTGGCGCAGGGTGCGCACGGCGCGGGGCGTCAGACCGTCGCCGCAGGTCTTGGGGCGGGGAAAGCGGGCTTTGTCCACCAGGGCCACGCGCTGTCCCTGGAGGGCCAGAAGCCGGGCCAGGGTGCTGCCCCCCGGCCCGGCGCCGACGATGAGGACATCGTAGACTGTCCGGTTCGCGTTCATCATGGGAAGTTACGGCCGCCGGGTGGCGGAGGCCGCGCGAGCACGCCCCGGCGCTCCTAAGGAGGCGAAGAGCGTATCCAGGGCGGTCACCAAGTCGGTTTCCCCGGTTTTCCGTTGGCGATCGATGTTCAGCAGGGCGCGGTGAATGCGCTTCAGGGTGGCCAGGTTGAAGCGGCCCACTTGCTGGGTGAGCTTGCGGGCCACGAAGGGGGGCACCCCCAGCGCTTTGGGCAGGTCACGCGGCGGGATGCCCTGATCCAGCGCTGCGCGGGTGAGCAGCAGCAAACGAAACTGGCGCACCACCATCCCCCAGAGCAACGGCGGTTCGGTGCGGGCCAGCAAATCGTGGAGTTCCCGCAGGGCCGTGCGGCTATCGCCGCGGCCCAGGGCGTCCACCATGCGGAAGATGTCGGGATGCGAGGCGGTGACGGCCACCTCCAGCACATCGTCCACATCCACAGGGCGGCTGTAGTTGACAAAGGCCAGCAGTTTGCGCAGTTCCTGGAGCGCTAAGGTGGTGTCGTCCCCCACCTGGTCGGCCAGCACCTGGGCGGCCTGGGGCGTCATCTGACCGCCCTCTTCCCGGGCCTGCTGCAGGATCCAGCGCGCCATGGCCGGCCCCTTGGGGCGTTCGGTGCGGCGCACCCAGGCTTTTTGGGGGTGTGCCGTGGCCCAGGCGAGCAGCCAGTGGCGCTCTTTCAAAGGATGCTCGAATTCGACGATCACCGCCGTGGTGGGGGGCAGGTTTTCGAGCAGGCGCAGCAGGGCCTGCTGTTGGTTTTTGCCCGGCCAGGCGGGGTTGACCAGGTGGACGATGCGCCGGGAGGCCAGGAAGGGGGCTGTCAGGGCGATGTCCCGCCAGGCGTCCAAGAGGGCGTCCTGCTTTTCCAGGCGCAGGTAGTTCATGGCGGCCACGGTGGCATCGCCTAAGCGGGCTTTCAGGCTTTGCACCACCTCGCGGCGCGCCTGCTCGTCTTCGCCGTGAAGGAGGTAGAGGACAGGGCGGGGTTCAGCCACGGGTCAGCACGCGGTAGGTGGGGAGTTGGCCCCGCTGGGAGGGGATGACTTCTACGATCTCCAGGCCGCCCGGGTCGCCCGAGGTGGTCAGGCGTTCCTGGAGCCACATGCCCACGGGTTGGGAGAAGATGAGGGCCACGGTGGCTGCCAGGACGACCAGGGGCAGCCGTTCGCGGCGGTCGCGACGGGTGCGGGCGCCGCTCATGGCCAGCGCACCGGCCAGCCCGGCCATGGCGCCCGAGGTCAGATAGTTGGTGCCGCAGCCGGGGTGCAGGGCCAGGTGGCGCTCGCCGCGGCGCAAGCGTTCCAGCGCCTCCTGGGCGGCCTGGGCCACGGCTTCCAGGGGCACCTGACCGAAAAGCCAGAACCCCTGGGTGTCGGAGTGCCCGGCTAGGAAGACGCCGGGAAAGCGTTGGGACAGCAGATGGATGGTGGCGTGTTCTAGGCCGTGGTTACGGCGGATGCGATCAAGGTGTCCTGCCAGCAGATGAAACAGCGGTTCGATGAACGACATGTTCTTCCCTCAGATGTGGTGCGGCTTTTTAGATCCGGAGGTGGGGCCGGACCCAGGGGTGGGGTGGTGCCCCAGGGGTGGGGACTAATCCTCTTCATCCGGGGGCGTGGGGGCCTCCGGGGGTTCGGGCGTGGGCGTGGGGGGCGGCGGGGGTGGCAGTGGTTCGTCTGTCGTGATGGGGAGGGAGACCAATTCGCGGTAGGTCAACGCCCAGGCGCTCAGGCGGAAGGTTGCCAGCACTCCGCCCACCATCCAGGCCAGCAAGGTATAGAGCAAGAGCAGGCCCCCGAAGAGCCATCCGATAGGGGCGGTGCCCTGCATGAAGGCCATCACCGCGCCGAAGATGAGTGCCGCTGCCGGGATGAGCAAAATCAGCCTCACGATGAAGCCGATGAGCCCCAGAAGGAGGCCCATGATCAGCCATTCCCAAAAGCGCTCGCGGAGCCGTTCCCAGGCCAGGCGAAAAGCCTCGAGGATGCCCGCTTCCGGTTCGGCCACCAGCACCAGATGCACCAGGTGGAAGTACAATTTGAGGAGCAGGGCGGCCGGGGTGAGCAGGCACATCATCAACACGACACCCAGGCCCAGAGTGAAGATGCTGAGGAGGATGAAGAGCGGCACGAGGACGAGCATGAGGCCGAACATGGCCACCAGGACGACCAGGTCGGCGAGGATCAGCCGAGCGGCGAAGTCCAGCGTCTCGCGGGCCAAGACGTCAAACGTCGGGGGTTCGCCGCCCTCGGCGATCGCCAGGGCCCCGCGCAGCACGCCGGCCTTGCCGTAGCGCCCCAGCACCCAGAGCACCAGGCTAATGCCCAGGGCCAGGGCGATGATCGCCCCGGCGAGCAGCAGGATCTGGGTGTCGCTGAGGCGGCGGAAGAAGAGGTCTATCTGGGTGAACCACTGGGCCATGCGGGGCGGCAGGTCCGGAGGAATCCCAGCGGAGCCATGGGGGCGGAGGTTGAAATTGAAGTTGTTGCTCATCCCGCCGTGGTAGGTGCCGCAGGTGGCCAGCAGGCCGAAAAGCCAGAGGGCCTTGAAGCGCCTGGTGTAGTCCCAGGCCTGGGCGAGGATGCGGGCGTAGTCCATGGGCGTTCCTCCTTGAGGGTGGGGCGTCATTCCCATTCGATGGTGCCGGGGGGCTTGCTGGTGATATCGTACACCACCCGGTTCACGCCGTCAACTTCGTTGACGATGCGGGAGGCCACTTTGGCCAGCAGGTCATGGGGCAGGCGGGCCCAGTCGGCGGTCATGAAGTCGCTGGTGGTCACGGCGCGCAGGGCGATCACCTCGTCGTAGGTGCGGTAATCGCCCATCACCCCCACCGAGCGCACCGGGAGCAGCACGGCGAAGGCCTGGGCGACGAAGCTCTCTTCGGGGTCTTCGGCCCGCTGGCGGAAGAACCCGGCCTGTGCCAGTTCGGTGGTGAAGATGGCGTCGGCGGCGCGTAGTCTGGCCAGCCGCTGGGGGGTGATTTCACCCAGACAACGCACGGCCAGCCCCGGGCCAGGGAAGGGCTGCCGCCAGACCAGGCTTTTGGGCAGCCCCAGGGCTTCGCCGATGCGCCGCACTTCGTCTTTGAACAGGTAACGCAATGGCTCGACCAGTTCAAAGCGCATGTCCGGGGGCAGCCCCCCCACATTGTGGTGGCTTTTGATGTGGGCGGCCTGGGCGCGCTCCGGCGCGCGGGATTCGATGACATCGGGGTAGATGGTGCCCTGGACCAGAAAGGGCGGTTCGCCCACCTGGCGGGCGGTGCGCTCGAAAACGCGGATGAAGGTCTCGCCGATGATGCGCCGTTTTTCCTCCGGGTCGGTGACGCCGCGCAGGGCGGTGAAGAATTCCTCGGCGGCGTCCACCACCATCAGGCGGATGTGCATTTGCTCGCGCAGGGCCTGCTCCACCTGCTCCCGTTCGTTGGCGCGCAACAGGCCGGTATCCACGAACACGGCGGTGAGTTGGTCGCCCACGGCGCGGTGCACCAGGGCGGCGGCCACGGTGGAATCCACCCCGCCGCTGACAGCGGCCAGCACCAGGGCGTCTCCCACCTGGGCCCGGATGGCTTCCACGCTCTCGGCGATGATGTTGGCCGGGGTCCAGGTGGGTTGGGCGCCGCAAATGTCCACGGCAAAGCGTCGCAGCATCTCGCGGCCGATGGGAGTGTGGTGCACTTCGGGGTGAAACTGCACGCCGAAGTAGCGGCGTTTCAGGTCGCCCATGGCGGCGATAGGGCTGTTGGCGGTGCGGGCCAGGGTCACGAAGCCCGGGGGCAGGGTCTCGATACGGTCGCCGTGGGACATCCAGACGCGGTGCTCTCCCGGAGGGATGAGGGGGTTGGGCCGCAAGAGGTGCAGGGTGGCCGGGCCGTACTCCTTTTGAGGCGCCGGGGCCACTTTGCCGCCCAGGGCGTGGGTCAGGGCCTGCATCCCGTAGCAGATGCCCAGCACGGGCTGACCGCTTTCCCACACATACTTGGGCACCTGGGGCGCGCCGGGCTCGTACACCGAGGCCGGACCGCCGGAGAGCACGAAGCCTTTGGGCCGCAGCGCCAGCACTTCCTCGGCCGGGGCGTTCCAGGGGAAGAGTTCGGCGTACACCCCTGCCTCGCGCAGCCGCCGCGCGATGAGCTGGGCGTATTGGGAACCGAAATCCAGCACAATCAGGGTGTCGTGAGCAGGCATGTTGACCTTCCGGGCAGGTGGTTGCTCCGATTATACCCGCTGGTGGTGCGGATGGGTGCGTTTTGGGCTTGGCCAGCACAAGCCGCGAGCCCCCTTACCTGGAAGAAACGGCCACTTTCCGTTACAATCATCTTGCCATGGACTGGACCGACGAACGTCCCATTCTGGCTCAACGTTACCGCCTGCTGCAGCGCCTGGGGCGCGGCGGGATGGCCGAGGTGTTTCGCGCCCACGATTTGACGCTGGAGCGCACGGTGGCGGTCAAGGTGTTGCGCGCCGAATATGCGCGCCGCCCGGCTTTTCGCCAGCGCTTTCATCAGGAGGCCAAGGCGGCGGCCAACTTGATCCACCCCAACATCGTCACGGTCTATGACTTTGGCTACGACGGCGAACGGTTGTTCATCGTGATGGAGTATGTGCCCGGAGGGACGCTGGCCCAGCGCATCCGGCAGGCGGGGCGGATTCCCGTCCAGGAGGCGCTGCGCCTGATGGTGCAGGCCTGCGCTGGGGTGGGGTTTGCCCATCGGGCTGGGCTGGTGCATTGCGATATCAAGCCACAAAACTTCCTGGTGACCCCCAGCGGCCGGCTCAAGGTGGCCGACTTCGGCATCGCGCGGGCGTTGGCCTCGATTCACGAAGGGGAGCGCCAGGAGGTGGTCTGGGGTTCGCCGCAGTACATGGCCCCTGAGGTGACCAGGGGCATGCCGCCCACGGCGGCCGCGGATGTCTACGGTCTGGGTGTGGTGCTGTATCAGATGTTGACCGGTCGGTTGCCTTTCATCGCCGACGAGCCCCGGGAATTGCTCCGGCAGCATCTGGAGACCCATCCCATCCCGCCGCAGGCCTTCAATCCCGATCTGCCGCCGGAACTGGAGCAGGTGATTTTGACGGTGTTGTCCAAGGAGCCTTCCCGGCGGTACCGTACCGCCGACCAGATGGGCCGGGTGTTGCTGCGTTTTTTGCGCGAAGAGGATCGCCGGCGCAGCGAGCGCACCTTCGTGGCTCCCGCCGCCATGGGCCGGCTGGGGCGGGACCTGGCGGCCTCACTGAGCGAGGCGCAGGGACGCCTCGCGGGGCGGAGGGCGTCCCCGCAAGGGGGCGCTGGAGAAGAGCCCTGGTCCATTGACTGGCCTACCCTGGGATTGGCTTTGCTGGCCACCCTGGCCGTCGGTGGGCTGGTGCCCCTTTGGTTGTATGTCTATCTGCTCTATACCCGTTGAGGTGTCATGACGAAACAGGCGTTGTTGCTGGCTCCATCGATTCTCTCGGCCGATTTCGCGTGTTTGGGGGAGGCCATTGCCGAAGCCGAACGCTACGGTGCGGATTGGATCCATGTGGATGTGATGGACGGGCACTTTGTGCCCAACCTGACGATTGGCCCGCCCGTGGTGGCGGCCATCCGGCGCGTCACGGCCCTGCCGCTGGATGTGCACTTGATGATCACGCCTCCGGAGCCTATGTTGAAAGCCTTCGCGGAGGCCGGGGCGGATTATCTGACCGTGCATGTGGAGGCCACGCCGCACATTCATCGTGCGTTGCAGCAAATCCGGGCGTTGGGCTGTCGACCCGGGGTGTCGCTGAATCCCGGCACGCCAGCGTCGGCCATCGGACCGGTGCTTCATCTGGTGGATCTGGTGTTGGTGATGTCGGTCAATCCGGGGTTTGGGGGGCAACGTTTTCTCCCCGAGGTGTTGCCCAAAGTGCGGCGCATCCGCGAGCGACTGGACGAGGTCAACCCCGAGGCGCTGGTGTCCATTGACGGCGGGATCAACGCCTCCACGCTGCCGTTGGCGCGGGAGGCCGGGGCGCAGGTGTTCGTGGCCGGTTCGGCGGTGTTCGGGCACCCGGAGGGGGTGCGGGGTGGGTTGGCCGCCCTGCGAGGGGCGCTCACTGCTGAGGTCCGATAACCAAAGCAAGAGGGCCACGGGTTTCCCGTGGCCCTGCGATGCGACGGAGTGGAACGAATGCGGTTAGGCTTTGACTTTCGGGGTCTTGGACAGGGTTCGCAGGCAGCGGGTGCACACGGTCTTGCGCACCTTGCGCCCGTTTTCCCAGAGCGTGACCTTCTGCAGGTTGGGGCGGAAGGTCCGCGGCGTGGATTTCTTGGACCAGGGGCGGTTCAGCCCGAAGGTGGTCTTCTTGCCACAAATCTCACACTTTGCCATGGTTGCCGTCCTTTACCATGAGGATGAACACAGGAAAGCGGAGCCGCGGGCCCCGCCAGCGGGCGCAATCTTACCACAGTTCGTATCTTCTTTCAACCTTCCAGGGTTAAAATTCTTTGAGCATCTTGCCCGACGGTTTTCTACGGAGGCAAAAATGACGCGACAATCGGAAAAGACCCCTCTGGGCCACATTTACATCTCCCCGCGGGCCATTGCCACCATCGCCCATCGGGCGGTGTTGCGCTCGTACGGCGTGGTGGGCCTGGCCCCCAAGAATGTGGTGCAGGGCCTGGCGCAGGCCATCGTCCACGACCCCTTGCAGGGGGTGGATGTGCGGTATCAGGACGATGTCATTGAGATCGATCTCTACATTGTGGTGCAGTACGGGACGCGCATCGCGGCCGTGGCCAACAGCGCGGCCAATGTGGTGCGGTATGAGGTGGAAAAGGCCACCGGACTGCCTGTGCGGGCGGTGAATGTCCACATTCGCGGGTTGAAGATTAACGGGGAGGAACAAGAGGAAAGGTAAGGCGACGAACACATCATCCGTTTTGGTGATTGGAGGAAACCGAAGCATGGGAAACAAACCAATCGATGGGCAGACCCTCAAAAAGTTAGTGGAAGCCGGACTACGATGGTTGCGCACCCACCAGGAGGTGGTCAATGCGTTGAATGTCTTTCCCGTACCCGATGGAGATACGGGGACCAACATGGTGCTGACCATGCAGGCCGCTTACGATGAAATCGCCGATTTCCCGGAGCGGCATTTCGGACGCATGGCGCACGCTGTGGCCCAGGGCGCCCTGATGGGCGCACGAGGGAATTCCGGGGTGATTTTGTCGCAAATCTGGCGTGGCTTTGCCCGGGGCACCGAGCAGGTGGAGCAACTGGACGCGGCGACCTTTGTTCAGGCCATGGCCCAGGCCCGGGATACGGCATACAAAGGGGTGGTGCGACCAGTCGAAGGCACCATCCTAACGGTGATCAAAGAGGTGGCCGCGGCGGTGGCCGAGGCCGCCCAGGAAACGGATGAGGTGACGGCCCTGTTGCAACGCGCCGTGGAGGCCGCCGATGCCGCCGTGGCCCAAACCCCGGAACTGTTGCCCATCCTCAAAGAAGCCGGGGTGGTGGATTCGGGCGGCAAGGGGTTGTTTTTCATTTTGGAAGGGATGTGGCGCTGGATCCAGGAGATGCCGCTGGACCAGCCGGTGGTGCAGGCGCAACCCCTGGCCAGTCTCGAGTTCGCTGAGGCTCATGAGCAAATCGAGCCGGGGCAGGATTTTGAGGTGGTGGTGGATTTCCGCCCGCAGGAACCTTTGGACCTCCAGTCCTTTTACGGTGAACTGGAGAAGATGGGTACTTCGATTCAGGTAGGCGAGGGCGACGGGATGTACCGGATGCACATCCATGTGCCCACCGAGAAACTGTACGACCCCATTGAGTATGTGCGCACTTTGGGCACGGTGACCAAGGTGCAAATCGAAAACCTGCTGGCTCAAATGGAAGACATGGAAGCTGAAAGCGTTTCCCGCGCTTCCTACGAGGTGCAGAACATCAAGCCCGGTCAGATCGCCGTGGTGGCTGTGGCACCAGGGCCGGGGATCGCCCGGGTGTTCGCCAGCCTGGGGGCCGCCGCCATCGTGGAGGGCGGGCAGACGATGAACCCCAGCACCCAGGATTTGCTCCGCGCCTTTGAGAACCTGCCCACGGAGCGGGTGATTCTTCTGCCGAACAATAAGAACATCATCCTGGCGGCTCAGGCGGCGGCCGAGGTCACGGTGAAGCAGACGCGTATCGTGCCCTCGCGCACCGTGCCTCAGGGGTTGGCGGCCATGCTTTCTTACGACCCCGATGGCGACCTGGACGAAGTGGCGGCGGCCATGGAAGCGGCGATGGCCGATGTGGTCACGGGCGAGATTACCCGCGCCACCCGAACGGTAGAAATCGACGGGGTGCGGGTGCGCGAGGGGCAGTACATCGGCCTGGTGGACGGCAAGTTGCTCCTGGGTGGAGATTCGCTGGAAGAGGTGCTGCTTGATTTGCTGGCCCAGGCGGACATCGAGGAGCGGGAGTTGGTCACCATGTTTTACGGCGGCGAATTGACCAAGGCCCAGGCCAATCGCCTGGGCGACGCCGTGCGTGAGCGTTTCCCCCATCTGGAAGTGGAGTTGCAGGAAGGCGGACAGCCGCACTACGCGCTGATTTTGTCCCTTGAGTAGGGAAGGGAGCATGAGGGTGGCCCAGCCGCGAACGGTCATTCTTACCGATGGCACGGTGTTGTTCGACCGGGACGACTTCCCCGGGCGGGAGTTGGTGGAGATTTTGCCGCTGGATATCGTGATCGACGGCGAGGTGCAAACGCCGGGCGATGACGAGGCCCTGTCCCTGAGGGTGCTGCCTGAGGTGGTGGGGCTGGCCCGACGGGTGCAGTTGCTTTCTCCGCCGCCGCAGGCCATCCGGATGCGTTTGCGCGCCCTGGCCCATCGTTACTGCGATGTGGTGGTGATGACCAGTGGGGACGGCTTGACCAGCGTGTTTTCCCATGCGTTGGAGGCCAGCGCCGGCACCCTGCATCGACTGCATCTTCAGGTGTGGGACAGTCAGACGATGGGCTTCTCGTTGGGATGGGCCGTGCAAGAGGCGGCGGCCATGGCCACCCAGGGGGCTAGTGCCCGGGAAATCATCACTCACCTGCGACGCATTCGGAACTCGTTCTACACGGTCATCGCCGTTCAGTCGCTCTCCTACCTTCACGAATCCCGTTTGCTGGACCCGGCGCAAGCCCTGGTAGGGGAGTTGTTGGGCATGACCCCTCTTTTCTTGCTGGAGGATGGGGGGCTGTTGCCGTTGTACAAGGCGCGGTCCTCGCGTCACCTCCTGGACCTGCTGGTGGAGTTTGCCGAGGAGTTTGCCCATGTGCGCCGGGTGGCGGTGATGGCCGGCGAGCCGATGTGCGACGAAGGGAAGGCCTTGCGCCAGCGACTGAGCGAGGTGTTCCCTGACCTGACCATACCCTGTTTGCCCCAGGCCGCTACCCTGCAGGCCCTGTTCGGCCCGCGGGTGTTGGCGTTGTTCATTCAGGAGTAGTGCACCTTGCCTTATGCTCTCGTGACCGATAGCACGGCTGACATTCCTCATGGGCTGGCCCGACACTGGAACATTGAGGTGGTGCCGGCCTTTCTGATCATTCAGGGGCAATCCTTCCGCGACCGGGTGGATATCACCCGCCAGGCGTTCTACCAACGGTTGCCGCAGTACGATCCCCCGCCTACCACGGCGGCCCCTTCCAGCGGTGTTTTCGAGCAGGTGTACGCCCGCCTGCTGGAGGTGGGTTACGAGGGGGTGGTTTCGGTGCATTGTGCCGTGTCGTTGAGTGGGTTGTACAACGCGGCGCGGTTAGGGGCCGAACCGTTTGGCGGGCGGGTGACCGTGGTGGACAGCGGACAACTGTCTATGGGGTTGGGGTTTCAGGTCCTGGCCGCGGCCGAGGCGGCCGCCGAAGGGGCCTCTTTGAGCGAGATTTTGGTCCGCATGGCCTCCGTGCGGCAGCGGGTGTACCTGGTGGCCATGCTGGATACGCTGGAATATCTGCGGCGCAGCGGACGGGTTTCCTGGGCCCAGGCTGGCCTGGGAGCTTTGCTGCAGTTGAAGCCTTTTGTGGAGGTGCGTGAAGGCGAGGTGCGTCGTTTGCCGCCGGTGCGCACCCGACGTAAGGGCCTGGCGCGCCTGCGGGCGTTGCTGGAAGACTGCGGCCCGCTGGAACGCCTGGCCCTGCTCCATACCGGCGCCCGCGAGGACGCGGAAGCCCTGGGGCGGGATTTGCCCCAGGGGCCGGGGCAGCCCCCTTTGGTGGTCTATGTCACCCCTATCATCGGAGCCCATGTGGGCGCTCGGGGGGTGGGGTTTGCGGTGGTGAGAGGGGCCTCTTCGTGACCACCGGCCCGAAGACGAAAACCTGCCTCAAGGAACTGCCGCTCGCCGACACGCGAGCGGCGGTCTGGTAAAATAGGCTCCCATGGATATGAAACCGAGTTTGGCGAAACTGCACAAGTTCCTGGCTCTGGAAGCCCAGCGCGGCTTTGACAACGGCGCCGTGGTGGGCGGACTGGGGCGGATGCTTTCCCCCTGGGAAGCAGAAGCCCGTGTGGACGGGGTGCCAGAGGAGATCATTCAGGCGGTGGTGGCCCGGTTGCGGGATTACGACCGCCTTAGCCCCAAATCGCGGGCCGAGGTGCTGCAGGGCCTCTGGCGGCGCATTCGGCGGGCGTTCCCTGAAGCGCCGCCGTTGGAGGCCCGGTCCCCCACGAGCGAGCCTTCTCCCGGCGATCGGGTGGCGGAACCAGCCTCGGGGGGGCAGAAACGCCCCCGGGAGGCGGCCCGACCCCAGCCGTCCCGACCCGCCCCCTCGGGGAAGAAGACCTCGCCGCGAGTGCGGGAGGCGCTTCCAGGGGGGGCGCCCGTGGCCCTCTCTGCCCCGGTCACCGTGATCCCCGGCATTGGCCCCCGGCGGGCCAGACGCTTAGAGCGCCTGGGCATCCGTACACTGGAGGATTTGCTCTACCATTTCCCCCGGCGCTACGATGACTACGCCCAACTGAAGCCCATTCGCCAGTTGCGTTACGGCGAGCAGGCCACGGTGCTGGGGACGGTGGAGCGCGTGGGCGTGCGGGAGTTGAAGGGCGGCAAACTGAAGGTGGTCGAGGCCTTCATCGGCGATGGCAGTGGCGTCATTCGGGCCACTTGGTTCAACCAGCCCTGGATCGCCGAGCAATTGAGCCCCGGCAAGGCGGTGGCGCTGGCCGGACGCATCGACCAGTACCTGGGCCGCCTGGTGCTTACCAACCCAGAGTGGGAGGAACTGGACGAAGACCTGCTCCATACCGGGCGCATCGTACCGGTGTATCCGCTCACTGCCCAGATCACCCAGCGCTGGCTGCGAGCCCTGATGGCCCAGGTAATCCCTGCCTGGACGCCGCGGGTGCCCGACCCGTTGCCGCCTGCAGTGCGGCAGGAAGTCGGGTTGCTCGACTTGTCCACGGCGCTGTTGCAGATGCATTTCCCCGATTCGTGGGAGATGTTGGAGGCGGCCCGCACCCGGCTGGCTTTTGAAGAGATTTTTTACCTCCAACTGGGCGTGTTGCAGCAAAAGCGCCGCTGGCAAAGCCGACCGGGACGGGTGTTTACGGTGAGCGATGCCTGGCTGGAGGAGCAAACGGCGCGCCTGCCGTTCCAATTGACCGGGGCACAGCAGCGGGCCCTGGCCGAGATTCGCCGCGATCTGGCCTCCGGGCACCCCATGAACCGGCTGTTGCAGGGGGATGTGGGCTCTGGCAAGACGGTGGTGGCCGCGCTGGCCATGGCCATGGTCACCCGGGAGGGGGCCCAGGCGGCGCTGATGGCCCCGACGGCTATCCTGGCCGAGCAGCATTACCGCAGCCTGTTGCGGCTGTTGACCGAGGGCGAGCAGGCTCCCCTGCGCCCCGAAGAAATTCGTTTGCTGGTGGGGAGCACCCCTAACGGGGAGCGACGGGCGATTTTGGAGGATCTGGCCGCCGGAAAGGTGAAGATTCTGGTGGGCACTCATGCCCTCATCGAGGAGCCGGTGCAGTTCGCTGACCTGCAACTGGCCGTGATCGACGAGCAGCATCGGTTCGGCGTGCGGCAGCGGGGCGCTTTGCGCCGCAAGGGCGAGAACCCCCACCTGCTGGTGATGACGGCCACGCCCATCCCGCGTTCGCTGGCGCTGACCGTGTACGGCGACTTGGACCTCACGGTGATGGACGAGATGCCGCCGGGCCGCAAGCCGGTGCGCACTTACCTCCTGTTCCCCAAGGAGCGGGAGCGGGCCTATCGCCTCATCCGGCGGGAGGTGGAGCGCGGCCACCAGGCGTTCATCATTTATCCGCTCATCGAGGAAAGCGAGGCCCTGACGCACACCCCCTCGGCGGTGGAGGCCCATCGGCGTCTGCAGGAGGAAGTGTTCCCCGATTTGAAGATGGGCTTGCTGCATGGGAAGATGCGTGATGAAGAAAAGGACGAGGTCATGCGTCGTTTCCGCGACGGGGAATACCACATCCTGGTCTCGACCGCGGTGGTGGAGGTTGGGGTAGACGTGCCCAACGCCACGGTGATGGTCATCGAAGGCGCCAATCGTTTCGGGCTGGCGCAGTTGCACCAGTTCCGCGGCCGCGTGGGTCGGGGCGGCGACGAGGCCTATTGTCTGCTGATCCCCGAGACGGAAAACGCGGCTGCGGAGAACGAGCGCCTGCGGGCGATGGTGGAAATCAGCGACGGTTTCCGCCTGGCTGAAAAGGACCTGCAACAACGCGGGCCAGGTGAGTTTTTGGGCACTCGCCAGTCGGGCTATGATGTGAGTTTCTTGCGGCTGGCCAACATGCTGGATGTGCGCCTCATCGAGAAGGCGCGCACGCTGGCGCAGCGCCTGCTGGAGCAAGACCCCGATTTGCAGGCGCCGGAGCATCGCCTGTTGGCCGAGACCTTAGCACGACGCTGGAGCATCGCCGAAGGAGACATGAGTTAATGAAAATCAAAGCCGTCTTCCCTGGCACCTTTGATCCGATTCATTACGGGCATATCGACATCGCCCTCCGGGCGGCGCGGTTGTTCGACCAGGTGGTGGTGGCGGTGTACGACAAACCTTTGAAAAATCTGCTTTTTTCGCCCGAGGAGCGCATCGCCCTGGTGCAGGAGACTTTCCAGGGCCACGACCGGATTACGGTGACCGGCTATAGTGGGCTGACGGTGGAGTTTTGCCGTCGCGTGGGGGCCCAGGTCATCGTGCGGGGGCTGCGGGTGTTTTCGGATTTTGAGAACGAGTTTCGGATGGCTTTGGCGAACCATCGTCTGGCCCCCGACATCGAGGTGGTGGCCCTCATCACCAGCGAGGAGCACACCTTTCTGTCTTCGACCACGGTGCGGGAAATCGCCTCCCTGGGCGGGGACATCAGCAGCATGGTGCCGCTGCATGTGGAAAAGGCCCTCCGGCGGCGCTTTTCCGAACTCAGCGAAGCCCAGCAAAACCGGCACATGACCTCACTGCGCGATTGAGGGCAGTTGACGATTTGAGGGTTTGCGTGTAATCTATTCTCAAGGATGGCGCGAACCTTGCACGGCAAGGCCGCACAACGAAGCGCGGGAGAGAGGCTATGGATATCTTAGAACTGGTCGATCGCTTGGAAGAACTCTTCAACGAAAGCCGCGCCGTGCCTTTTACCCATAGCGTGATGGTGGACGAGGATCGTTTTCTGGATCTCATTGACCAGATGCGGGTCACCATCCCTGAGGAGGTGCGCAAGGCCCAGCAGTTGTTGGCCCAACGGGAGCGCATTCTGGCCCAGGCCAAAGAAGAGGCCCAGCGCACCATTCAACTGGCTCAACAGAAGCGAGAGGAAATGCTCTCGGAGCACCGGCTGGTGGAAGAGGCGCAGCGCAAGGCGGCGCAAATCATCGCCCAGGCCGAGGCCGAAGCCGAACGCATTCGCCGCGAGGCCGACCGTTACGCGCTGGAATCTCTGGAGAAGTTGGCCGTCCAGTTGGATCGCATGCTCACTGAGGTGCAAAACGGCATCCGGGTGCTCCAGGAGGTCCAACAGGAGCGCCCGCCGGAAGGGTTTTAGCCCCTTGGGGTGGGGCAGGCTGCCGGGAAAAAACACGGGCAGGGAGACGTTTCCCTGCCCGTGTCGGATTTAACCCTCATTGGGAGGCATTGTCGGCAGTGTAAAGGCTCTCTCGCTCGTTGCGGCGATGTACCACCTCTTTGTTGCGCTTGATTTGCAGGGCGTCGAAGTCGCGGGCCACGATGGTGTGGGGGAAGACGGCCTGGGCTTCGGCCAGCACATCGCGCTCGCGGTACCGGCGGGAGATGTGGGTAAGCACCAGCAGGCCCACATGGGCTTCGGCGGCTAACTCGGCGGCCTGCCGGGCCGTCAGATGGCCGAATTTGCGCGCCAGGTCGGCCTCCTCTTGCAGGTAAGTGGCCTCGATGACCAGGGCGTCGGCGTCGCGGCAGACCTCCACCAGGTCATGGGTGCGGCCTACATCGCCCACATGGACATAGCGGGCGCCGCGCCGGGGCGGGCCCAGCACTTCGTCGGGATGGATGCGCCGCCCATCGGGCAAGGTGGCCACCTTGCCGGCCACCAGGTCGCGCCGCCAGGGGCCGGGGGGGATGCCCAGGGCCTCGGCTTTTTCCACCAGGAAGGGCCGCCGGGCCTCCTCTTCAAAAACGAAGCCGTAGCTGTCCGAGCCTCGGTGCCACACGGGGAAGGCGGTGATGTGGAAATCCTCGGCCTGGAACACCACGCCCGGCTCGATGGGGTGAAATTGCAGTTCCACGGGTGGGGATGCCCCCCGCAGCACCACGCCGAAGAGTAGGTCGTGGATGCGGTCCAGGGCCCAACGGCTGCCGTAGAGTTCCAGGGGGCCTTCCAGCGTTTCCCAGCGCATAAAGGTGGAAAGCAGCCCCCCCAGGCCCAGGATGTGGTCCAGATGGCCGTGGGTGATGAGCACCCGGTTGAGGCGTCGGAAACCGACCCCGGCGCGCAGGATCTGCCGTTGGGTTCCTTCGCCGCAATCGAGCAGGAAACGGTATTCGTTGTGCATGACCACATGGGCCGAGAGCCCGCGCTGGATGGAAGGCGCCGACGCGGAAGTGCCCAGGAACAACACCTCAAACACTTGGGCCTCCTGTGCGTAGGGTGGCGCAATTGTATCATGCCTGGCCCGGTTGGTCGGAAAGACCTGCCGGAAGCCAAACCCCGGCAAAGGTAGGGCAAATGTGTTACACTGAAACTGGGGGTTATTCTTCCGTTCATTCCGCGAGGAGGAGGCTCATGTTTATCTCGATGATGCGTACGAGGGGCAAAGGCATTGCCCTGGCGCTTTTGTTGCTGGCCGTGTTTGCGTGCAACCTGCCTTCGGGGCAGGCCGGGGAGCAGCTGGCCACGGGCGTGCCACCGGAAATCGCCACCAGCGTGGCGCAGACCGCCCAGGCGATTTTACAAGGCACACAGGCGGCCACGGCGGTGGCGGCAGCGCCCACCGATACTGCCGTCCCTCAAGCACCGACCGAAGCGCCAACGAGTGCGCCCTCGGATACGCCCGTCCCCTCGGTGCCCGCCACCCCAACCTGGACCCCTTCCCCCACGCCGTTGCCCTGTAATTGGGCCCAGTTTGTCGCCGATGTGACCTATCCCGATGGGACGGCGGTGGAGGCCGGGACGACTTTCGTCAAGACCTGGCGGTTGAAAAATGTGGGGTCGTGTGCCTGGACCACGGGGTACACGCTGATTTTCGACCACGGTGATCGCATGGGGGCGCCCGTGGATGTGGACTTCCCTCACACGGTGGCTCCGGGAGATACGGTGGACCTCTCCGTGGAGTTGACTGCCCCCGGTACGGCCGGCACTTACAAGGGACATTTCCGTCTGCGCTCGGATACCGGTGAGGTGTTTGGCATCGGCGCAGATCACTTGGGCGCTTTTTGGGTGGAAGTGCAGGTAATGGCGCCTTCCCCCACGCCGCCTCCCACCTCGGCCACCATGACGGTGACTCTTAACCGGAACGCGGCGAACAGCGGCACGATTTACCAGGATTACAGCGACACCATCGGTGGCACGGTGCTCGCAGGGGATACCGTTTCGGACCTCCAGGCCCGGGGGTACCTGACCTACGATCTGTCTAGTATCCATGGCACGGTGCTGGAGGCCCATTTGAACCTGACTTGTTCCCAGATGCGGAATCCCCTGACCGACCTGCAGGGGATCTGGCTGGCGCAGGTGGAGTTTGCGTTGCCGCTGCGCCCCCTGCATTACGACCTTCCGGGCACGGCCATCACCCTGCTCACGGCGCCCTTGCCGGCCACGGTGGATGTGACTGCGCAGGTGCAGGCCGACCTGGCTGCAGGGGATCCCTACTTCCAGGTGCGGATGCACCCCAAGGCGCTGGACGACGACGGGCAGGCGGATTATTTGCAGTGCACGAACACCACTCTGACGATTACCTACCAGCCGTAGGGCGGTAGGCGGAGCGCCTTAGGGGCGTTGCAGCCAGGCGCGGGCCTGTCGGGCCACGAAAGAGTTTGCCGGAGCCAGCCGGGCCGCCCAGCGGAAGTGTTCCTGGGCGGCCCGGGTTTGGTTTTGCCGCAGCAGGGCCACGCCCAGGTATAGGTGGGCGGGGGCATAGCCGGGGTCTTGAGCCAGGGCGCGTTCCAACAACCGTTGGGCGGTGAGAGGGTCCTCGGCCTGCAGCAGGGCCTGGCCCAGCAGGGTCAGCGCGGCCGGGCTGTTTGGGGCCAGAGCCGCGGCGCGGCGGGCCAGAGGCAGGGTTTGGGCCGGAGGCAGGCTCAGGCCGAGGGCCAGTTGGGCGGCTTGCTGCCAGACCTGGGGGGCGTAAGGGGCCAGGGCGGTGGCGCGTTGGAGCGCACCGGTGGCCCGCGGCAGGTTGCGGGCGATTTGCCCCAGGGCCTGGGCCAGCAGCAGGTGCAGGCGAGGGTTTTTGGGATCGGCGTTCACGGCGGCCTGGAGCCAGGGCAGCGCCTGTTCGGGGTGCCCGCGGCGCAGCCAGTAGCGCCCCAAAAGCAGGTTGGGCAGGGCGGCGTGCGGGGCCAATCGCTGGGCGTGGCGGAGCATCTTCAGGCCATCGTTGTCCCCCAGGGCCTCGAGGGCGGCGCCTAAGTAGGCCCAGGCGGTGGGGTCGTTGGGCGAGAGGGCGACGGCCCGGCGCAAGGCGGTCGCGGCCAGGGCGGGGTGGTTTTGGGCCAACAGGGCCTCTCCGGCCAGGGTGAGCCGTTGGGACGGGGTGGGCTGGCGCAGGGCCAGGTATAGTCGGTCGCGTAAGGCCCGCGCCGAGGGGCCGTACTCGGGGTGGGGGGCCAGGGCTTCCAGATGGGGCAGGGCGGCCTGCGGGTCGTGGGCGGTGAGCAAAAGGGCCAACCGCCAGCGCATTTCCGGCACAGATGGGCGCCGGGCCACCAGGTCCGTCAGGGCGGCGATGGCCAGGTCATCGTTGCCCTGGGCCTGGGCCAGCAGGGCCAGGCGACGCAGCAGGTCGGGATGATGGGGGTGAACCCGGAGGCCCTCCTGCAAGGCGTCCAGGGCGGCCTGGGGCTGGCCTACGGCCATGTGGGCCGCGCTCAGACGGGCATAGGCCCAGGCCGGTAAGGGGGCTAGGGAGGCGGCGTGACGCAGCAGGGCCAGGGCCAGCGCCGGGCGTTGGGCTGCCCAGGCGGCTTCGGCGGCCTGCAAGGCGATATCGGCGCGTTCAGGCCAGGCGCGATGGGCGGCCAGCAAGTCGGGAAGGGCGGCCTCGGGTTGGCGGGCCAGCAGCGCCAGGCCGCGTCGATAGGCGGCCTCGGCCAGTAACGGGCGCGGGTGCAGCCCCAGGGCGAGCCACAGCCCCAAGAGCGCGGCGCGGACCCAATGGGTCCGGAGAAGGCCCCAGGCGTTTTCCATGGAATGGATTATACTTCGGGATGTTGATGGTATAATAGCGAAAAGTTTCACCAATTCCCCCGGAGGCTGCCATGGATTTTGCATTCACCGATGAGCATCGTATGGTTCAGCAGATGGTGCGCGATTTCGCTTTGAAAGAGGTCGCGCCCATGGTGAAGGAGTACGACCGTAAGCACGAGCCGATGCCCGTGTTGGAACGGATGGCCGAGTTGGGCATCCTGGGGGTGGGCATCCCGGTGAAGTACGGCGGGCAGGGCATGGATTACATTTCGTTGGGTCTGGTGTGCGAGGAGTTGGAGTATGTGGATTCCACGCTGCGGGTGATCATGTCGGTGCACATGGGGTTGTGTGCCCAGACGGTATTTCACTGGGGCACCGAGGAGCAGAAGCAGAAGTTCCTGGTACCGCTGGCCAAAGGGGAGAAGATCGGATGCGGCGCGTTTACCGAGCCGGGGCATGGCTCGGATTTTGCGCATATTCAGATGACGGCCCGGCGGGAGGGGGATGTGTACATCCTCAACGGTGAGAAGATGTGGATTTCCCTGGCTTCGCTGGCCGATTATGCCATCGTGACGGCGCGCACGGACCCCAACGCCGAGCCGGCCTACCGAGGGTTGACTACCTTTATCGTGGGCCTCCGCAGCCCGGGGGTGACCCGGGGAGATATCAAGGGCAAACTGGGGGTGCGGGCTGGGTCCACCGGTTGGATCGCCTTCCAGAATGTGGAGGTGCCGGTGGAGAACCGCATCGGTGAGGAGGGCGAGGGCTTCAAAGTCACGATGAGCGCCTTCGACCGCGGGCGCTATACCGTGGCCGCCGGGGCCACGGGCCTGATCCGGGCGGCGCTGGATGCCAGCGTGCGCTATGCCAAGGAACGGCGCACTTTCGGGCAACCCATCGCCAATCATCAGTTGATCAAGCAGAAGATCGCCCAGATGGCGCAGGATTACGAGATGGCCCGCCTGCTTTACCTGGAGACGGGCTGGCTGATGAATCAGGGCAAACGCTTCACCCGCCTGGCTTCTATGGCCAAATGGTTCGCCACCGAGGCGTCCTTCCGCGCGGCCAGCGAGGCGGTGCAGATTCACGGGGCTTACGGGTTCAGCGACGAGTACGATGTGGAGCGCTTCATGCGCAACGCCCGCGGGGCGATGATCTACGAAGGCAGCAGCGAGATTCACATGCTGATTCAGGCCGATTACGCTCTGGGTTATCGGCACGACAAACCCTTGCGCAAGGAATTGCCGCCGTACGATCCGGAGGAGTGGCAGTAGGTTTGTTGTCAGGTTGCCTGGTGGGTGAAGTCGTTTTGAGTGCTGTGGCTTGATGGCCACATTTTTCGGGTTCTACCTGCAAACCCGTTGACGAAGTAACCAGTTGACAAGTTGACCAAAATTAGGATGGAGGAGGTGTCCCTTGAAGATCGTAGTAGCCGTCAAAGTGACGCCCGACACGGCCGCGACCATGCGGCTGGTGGACGGGCGGGCGGACTGGGGGGATGCACCCCTGGTGCTCAATCCCTGGGATGAGTTCGCCGTGGAGGCCGCCTTGCAACTCAAGGAGGCGTACGGCGGCTCGGTGACGGTGGTCAGTGTGGGCGATGCCAGCGCTGACGAGGCCATCCGTCAGGCCCTGGCCATGGGCTGCGATGAGGCGGTGCGTATCGAGGATGCGGCCCTGAGCCCCGATGACACGCTGAGCACGGCTAAGGTGCTCGCCGCCGCCGTGCAGAAAATCGGCGATGTGGACCTGGTGCTCTTCGGGCGCCAAGCGGTGGACGGCGACACCGGCCTGACCCCCGCGCAGACGGCGCGGGGGTTGGGCTGGCCGTATGTGGGCCTGGTGGCGGCCTTCCCTGGCGCTGACCCCGGCGCTGGCACCATCCAGGCCGAGCGGGTCATCGAAGAGGGCCGCCAGGTGGTGGAGACCCGCTTCCCCGCCGTGATGAGTGTGGCCAAGGAGTACGGCGAGCCTCGCTATCCGTCCTTCATGGGCATTCGCAAGGCCACGCGTAAGATGAAGCAGATGCCGGTGTGGAGCCTGGCCGACCTGGGCATCGAAGCCCCGGCGGTTAAGGTGCACACGGTGGAACTGGCCGAGCCGCCCAAGAAGGAGGTGGTGTGCGAGTTCATCGAAGGCGGCTCGCCGGAAGAGATCGCGGAGAAGTTGCTGGACAAACTCATGGCGGAGAAGGTGCTGTGATGGGCAACAAAGTATGGGTTTATATCGATCACTTCAAGGGTGAGGCGCTCAACCCCTCCTGGGAGGCCATGGGCGCCGCCCGGCTGGTGGCAGAGAAAATGGGCAGCGGGGTGACCGCTGTGGTGTTTGGCCAGGGTGTGGACGCGCTGGCGCAGCAGGCTTTCCATTACGGCGCCGATGAGGTGGTGGTTTCGGACGACGCGGTGTTCGCCGACTACCGCCCGGAGCCCTTTGCCGAAACGCTGGCTCAGGCGGTGAAGGAGCACGGCCCGGCGGTGGTGGTCTTCCCCAACAGCACCCGCGGACGGGAAATTGCGGCCATGGTTGGTGCTGCGCTGGACACGGGCGTGTTGGCCGATGTGGTGGAACTGGATGTCGAGGGCGACCGCCTGATGGCCGTGCATCCGGTCTATGCCGGCAAGTTGCTCTCCAAGGTGAAGAGCGATGCGGACCCGCAACTGGTCACCGTGCGCGTGCGGGCCTTCGCCAGGCCCGAGCCCGACACCAGCCGCAGCGGTGAGATGGTCAAGGTGGCCCCCGCCATGGCCGAGGATGCGGTGGTGACCAAGGTGAAGGATTACGCCACCACCGAGGGCGGCGTGAGCCTGACCGAGGCGGCCATCATCGTTTCCGGTGGGCGTGGTGTTTCGAACAACCCCAACCTGACCCCGCCGCCGGAGATCACCGACGACAAGGAGGCCGAGGTCTGGCGCGGCAAGCAGGGCTTCAAACTCATCTTCGAGTTGGCCGATGTGCTGGGCGCTGCGGTGGGCGCCAGCCGCGCCGCGGTGGACGCAGGTTACATCCCCTACGAGCATCAGGTGGGGCAGACGGGCAAGGTGGTGGCCCCCGACCTGTACATCGCCTGCGGCATTTCCGGTGCCATCCAGCACCAGGCCGGGATGCGCAACAGCAAGGTCATCGTGGCCATCAACACCGACCCCGAAGCGCCTATCTTCAAACTGGCCCGCTACGGCGTGGTGGGCGACCTGTGGGAAATCGTCCCGGCGCTGACCAAGGTGACCAAGGAGAAGTTGGGCAAGTAAGGTGGCACCGTGCCATCCAGCGGCGGGCTGCGCGACAGCCCGCCGTTTTTGTTACGCCCACGCACCGTCCCCTTTTTTAGAGGGCTGGGCGTTTGCGCCCGGCGCACCGTTGGCTGAGGATACGGTATAATCAAACCGCAGGTGTAACCCTACCCCTCATCAGTCAAGGAGGCTTTTATGGCCACGATGTCGGTGCCGGTGGAACAACTCAAGGCAGCCCATCGCGTGTTGGCTGAATATCACTACGAACTCCGCCCGGTCGAGCGGGGGTATGCCAATCGCACGCTGTATATCAATCTGGACGACAACACCATCCAGGAGAAGCCCGTCACCCAGCAGATGAAAGATTTGTTCACGGGTGGCCGCGGCTTTGCGCTGTGGCTTTTGTGGAACGCGGTCAAGGATGACACCAAGTGGGACGACCCGGAGAACGAGTTGGTCATCGCCAACGGCCCCATCAACGGGATCACGGCCTATCCCGGGAGCGGGAAGTCCACCGTGGTGTTCATCTCGCCCCTCACCGGGCAGGTGGTGGACAGCAATGTGGGTGGCTATTTCGGCCCCTACCTCAAGTTCTCCGGGTTCGACGCCCTGGAGATCCAGGGGAAGGCCAAGGAAGAGGTCATCATCTTCATCGACGGGGACACGGGCAAGGTGACCATTGAGGCCGCGCCGCTGGAGCCCCTGGACACCTACGAACTCAAAGAGCAACTGGCCGAGATGTACAAGGGTGACAGCAAGCGCGGGAAGATGGCCATCTCCACCATCACGGCGGGTCCGGCGGCAGACTACAGTCGCTACGGCGTGCTGAACTTCAGTTGGTACGACGTCCGGCGCAAGGAGATGCGCGTCAAGCAGGCGGCGCGCGGTGGCGCCGGGCGGGTGTTCCGCGACAAGCACATCAAGGGCATCGTCATCCGCTTCAGCAACTTGCGGGGCGACAACAACAACCCGGCCAAGCCTGAACTTATCCGCAAGGCGGGCACGCGCATCAACCGCGAAATTGCCCTGCTGGACGACAAGCAGAACCAGATGCGCCGGGTGGGGACGCCGTATCTGGTCGAGATCATGGACCACTTCGACCTGCTGCCGGTGCACAACTTCAAATTTGGCGCTCACCCGGACACGCACAAGATCGACTCCACGGTCTGGAAGAAACTCTTCACCCAGGGGATGCCTGATGGGTGCTGGGCCGGATGCCAATTGTCCTGCTCCCACGGCGTCGATCACTTCCACCTGCGCACTGGCCCCTTCAAGGGTAAGGCGGTCCTGGTGGACGGCCCGGAGTACGAAAACGCGGCCGGTCTGGGGGCCAACATCGGCACCTTCGACCCCCTGTGGGTGCTGGAACTCAACTTCTACTGCGACACCTACGGCGTGGACACGATTTCCTTCGCTAACACGTTGGCCTTCTGTATGGAGTGCTGGGAGAACGGCATCCTCAACGCCGAGCGCACAGGTGGCCTGGAACTCACCTGGGGCAATGGCGAGGCGGCGGTGGAACTTCTGCATCAGATGGCCCGCGGCGAGGGCTTTGGTGTGCTGGTCGGCCAGGGCACCAAGTATCTGGTGGACTACTTCGTTGAGCACTACGGAGCGGACCGGCAATTCCTGGAAGACATCGCCATGCACAACAAGGGCATGGAGATTTCCGAGTATGTGACCAAAGAGTCCCTGGCCCAGCAAGGCGGGTACGGCATGACCCTCAAGGGCGGGCAACACGACGAGGCCTGGCTCATTTTCCTGGATCAGGTGAAGAAGTACCTGCCCACCTTCGAGGACAAGGCCGAGGCCTTGCACTGGTTCCCCATGTGGCGCACCTGGTTCAGCCTGCATGGGCTGTGCAAGTTGCCGTGGAACGACATCATCCCCGAGGGCAACGAGGACACCCCGGAGCCCCACAAGGTGCCCGAACACCTGGAGAACTACACCTGGCTCTATGAGGGGATCACTGGCCAGAAGGTCACGGTGGACGACCTCATCCGTCAGTCGGAGCGGGTGTACAACTTCCAGCGGGTGTTCGCGTTGCGGTTGGGCTACGGCACGCGGGAGTATGACTATGTGCCCTATCGCGCCATGGGCCCGGTCACCGTGGAAGAGTACGAGTCGCGCCAGGAGCGTTACGACCACCAGCTGCGCGAACTGGGCTTTGATGTGGACAACATGACCACCGAAGAAAAGGTGGCGGCTTTGCGCAGGCATCGCTACGAGCAATACGAGCAGTTGATGGACGCGGTGTACAAGCGCCGTGGCTGGGATGAGCATGGCATCCCCACGGTGGAGAAACTGCGCGAACTGGGCATTGACCTGCCCGAGGTGGTCGCAGTGGTGGAGAAAGCACGCCAGCGGTACGCTCAGAAGTAACCTTTCGGAGGTGAGGCCGGTGTGGGCGGTTCAGCCGCCCACACCGACTTTTTGTCCCTGCCCGGAGCCGGTGTTGGGGATACCAGGGCTTTTTGCGGCGACCGCTCTTAGGGCAAGGGTACGGTATAATCAGAAGACCCATGTGCCAGCGGTAATTTTTCTTTGTCGGGATAATGGTATGGGCCTCAAAGGCAACCTGCGCGACTTCAGCATCACGCAACTATTGAACTTGATTAACCTGGCCCGGAAGACCGGCTTGCTTGTCATTCAGGGGCCCAACGAAAAAGCGGAGGTGTATTTCCGCGAGGGGCGTTTGGCCTATGCCGGGATCAGCGGTGAGGACAACAGTCTGGCCGGTATCCTGTATCGGGGTGGGAAATTGACCAGGGCGCAATACAATGTACTTCGTCAACGGGCGAGCAACCTCAGCGACAAAGAGTTGGGGTTGTTGCTGGTTAATGCTGGTTACCTGACCCAACAGGATGTGCTCGATGCGCTAAAAGAGCACTATGTGGCGGTGGTGCGGCGGCTGTTCACCTGGGCCGAAGGATTGTTCTCGTTTGAGCTCCAGGCTCCTTCGCCCAAAGGAAAGATCTTGACCCGCGTTAGTCTGGAGAATCTAATCATCGAGGGCTCCCGACAGATGCGGGAGTGGGAGCGCCTGCAAGACGAGATCCCCAGCTTGGAGATGGCGTTGAAGTTCACCGAGCGTCCGGGGACGAATCTGCGCAATCTCAACCTGAGTGTGGAAGAGTGGCGGGTGATTTCCCTGGTCAACCCCAAGAACAGCCTGCGCCAGATTATGAGGGCCACGAAGATGAATGAATTGGAGATTCGGCGCATTGTGTACGGCTTGCTTCAGGCGGGCATCGTCGAACTCGTCCGCCCGGAGGGTTATGCTCCCCCGAAGCCCATCAAACCGGCTTTGGCTGATGTAAAGCCCGAAGAACGGCGCTCGCTGGTGAATCGGCTCATTGAGCGCATTCGCAATCTGTAAAGGTGAGAGGTCCTTATGCAGACGGTAAAAATTGTGATCACCGGGCCCTTTAACTCCGGCAAAACCTCGTTCATTCAGACCGTGAGTGAAATCGATGTGGTCGCCACGGAGCGCAAAATCACAAGCGAGTCCGAGCGGGTCAAAGAAACCACCACCGTGGCCATGGATTTTGGCCGCATCACTGTGGACGACGACCTGGTGCTCTACCTCTTCGGCACCCCTGGCCAGAAGCGGTTCGACTTCATGTGGGAGATTCTCTCCGAAGGGATGCTGGGCTTTGTGGTCATGGTGGACAGCACCCGGCCGGAGACCTTCTATGAGGCGCGGTCCATTTTGGAAACCTTCCGCGCTTATGCGCCCACGCCTTATGTGGTTGCGGCGAACAAGCAGGACATGCCCGACGCCTGGGATATCGACGACATGCGCATTGCCTTGCGCCTGTCCAAGGAGGTGAAACTCCTTCCTTGTGTGGCCACCGACAAGGAATCGGTGAAGCGGGTGCTGTTGGAGTTGTTGTACAGCATTCTGGCCGAAATGGACGCCAGGTAAGCCGCATAGAAACCTTGCATCTGGGAGCAGCCGTGTCCTCCATCACCACCGATCAAGGCATTGTGCACTATGAAGTCTTCGGCCGCGGCCGACCAGTGATTTTGTTGCATGGTTGGCTGGGTTCGTGGGGGCTGTGGCAGGAGACCATGGCTTATTTGGGCCGCTATTATCGGACTTATGCGTTGGATTTTTGGGGCTTTGGCGAATCGGGCAAAAAGCGGGAATCCTACCGGGTCTCCGATTTTGTGAGCCTGGTTCAGCAGTTTATGGATCAATTGGGCATTGTCCGGGCCCCCCTGGTCGGCCACAGCATGGGAGGGACGGTGGCCCTCAGCGTGGCCATTCAGTACCCCCAACTGGTGAGCCGGGTGGTGGTCATCGGTTCGCCCATCGTGGGCTCTTCCCTGGCATTGACCCTCAAACTGGCCGGGTATCGCCCTATTGCCTGGCTGGTGTACCATTGGATGTGGGTCCTGAAACAGGGCATCCGGCTTTTTGCGCCGATGATCACGCGAGATGAGCGCTGGCCGGAGATGATGGATCGGGACCTCTCCCAGGTCACCCTGGAATCCTTCTTGCACAGCATCGCTTCCCTGCGTCAGGTGGATTTGCGGCCCTTCCTCGCCCAGATTCGGGTGCCCGTGATGGGCATGTACGGCGATCGGGATGTGATCGTCCATCCCCGGCAGTGGGTTTCTTTGAAAGCCGGTGTGCCCCATGCGCGCATCGAACGCTTTCCCGATGCCGGACACTTCATCATGCTGGACGCTCCCAAACGCTTCATGCGCCTCCTGCACACCTTCCTCGATGAAACCCGAACCGTGCCGCGATACACACGATGACCTCTTCCTCTTATGAGGCCTGTTGGGCTCAGGCCCTGGTCGAAACCTTAGGCGAAGAAGCCGCCCAGCGTTTCTGGTCCTCTCTGGCCCCTGTGGAGCCCCACGCCATTGCGGTCACATTGGGGCAGGCATTGGAACGGCATTTTGGCCGCCATGCCGGGCTGGGGGTGGCCGTGCGGGTGGGGCAGGCCTTGTTTCGCCACCTGCCGGCGTTGCACCCCCGCGCGGCCGATTTGCCGTGGCGGATGCTGCCGGTGCGGCAGCGGGTGCTCCAGGGGCTGACCTGGCTGCTCCGCGAGATCACCCCTGCGTTGGGGCTGGAGGCTCGGGTGGACGCCTCCGGAGCAGGGTGGTCGGTCGAGGCCCGTTGGCGTGTATCGGGAACCCCCTCGGCCACCGCGCCGCGTTGTCGCCTCTGGCAGGGCTTCTTTCAGGAGGCGCTCTACTGGCTGACGGGCCGGGTGTACCCTGTGTTTCTCCAGACCACCCAGGCGGAGGGCGAAGAACGGTGCACCTTTTTTGTCCCTGCTCAGCCTTTGTACTGATTGAGAGCCGGAAATGCTGAAGATCATCGTCCACGAACCGCGCCCCATCGCCCCCTTCAACGAGCCCGCGCGTGACCTGCGCATCCAGAATAAGCCCCTCTGGCTGGCCCAGCGGGACGCGCTCACGCCTTACACTGACCGAGAAATCGAGGTCACCGTCGGGTTGCCTCTGCCGGAAGTGCGGGACGAATGTCTGGTCTATCGCGACAACCTGTATTTCGACGAATTCTACATTGACGCGTTCATTCGAGAGGCGCGGCGGCGCAATTATCCGGTGCGGGCCGCGTTTGCGGCGAACGATCCGGCCTTCCGGGAACACGCACTGCCGCTCTCCATTTCCTACATCCCCTACGGTGACCTCTACCTGGCCGATCTGTGGTATTACCCCCGGGGGCTGGACCCCCATGTGGAGCCTGAACCCCTGGTCATCGACCTTCAGGCCCGGGAAATTGGCTACTACCATGTCCCTACCTACATGGCCACCGAGCAGGGCGACCTGGTGTTCCAGGTGCCCTTGCGCGCGTTGATTGCCATCGACTCCTGGGTGCACATTTTCATCGCCGATGTGGTCTTTGGCCTTTTCGCCCGGGGGGCGCGCTTTGAGGAGCGGCTGAACCGTGACCCATTTTTCAAGTTGAAAATTTTGGGAAAGGCCCTCTACGAGGGGAAGCAGGTTTTGGAAAGTTCGGAGTTGGTTAAGGTCGGGCGTAATGTGGTGATCGACCCCTCGGCGGTGATTCATGGGCCGACCATCATCGGCGACAATGTGACCATTGGCGCCGGGGCGGTGATTGACAACTGCGTCATCGGCAGCAATGTGAACATCTCGCAGGGTGTGCAGTTGATGCTTTCCGTGATCGGAGACGGCGCCTTTTTGCCCTTCCGTGCGGCGTTGTTCATGACCACCCTGATGGACAACAGTATGGTGGCGCAGAACACCTGCCTACAAATGTGTGTGGTGGGCCGCAATACCTTCATCGGCGCGGGTACCACTTTCACCGATTTCAATCTGGTCTCGGCGCCCATCAAAGCCCGGGATGGGTATGGCCGATTGAAGGATGCCAATCGCCCGGTGCTGGGCGGATGCGTCGGGCACAATTGCCGGTTGGGGTCCGGCCTGGTGGTGTATCCGGCACGCATGATCGAATCTGATGTGGTGTTGGTGGCATCGCCGGAGCGGCGGGTCATCATGAAGGATATTTCCTATGAGGAGAGCGATCACCATCGGCTGCGGGAGGGGCATCGGCATCCGCGCCTTTATCCTCGTCCGGGCGAGGAAGGCGGCGAGACCTGGTGAGAGGCAGTACTGCCTATGGACACCTTTGCCTTTATCATCCATCCCATTGACCCGAAGCGAGATGTGAGCCGCAAGTTCCCTTTGTTGGGGAAGGTGCTCACCGAAAGGCAAATCGACTTTTTTTCCACCTTCTTCCCCCCGGTTTACATTTCGGAGATCACCGGTATCGTCTCTCAGGCCACGGGCAAAGAGATCAAAGGATGGTTTGTGGCCTGCCCGCTGACGCCGCGGCGGATGCTGGAACTCCCGGAACGGGTGGTGTACCGCAAGATCATCCAGACGGGGCGCATGGCCGAGCGCCTGGGGGCGAAGATTTTGGGCCTGGGGGCCTTCACCTCGGTGGTGGGGGACGGCGGCGTGACCATTGCCCGGGCCCTGGACATCCCGGTCACCACGGGCGACGCTTACACCGTGGCCGTGGCCGTGGAGGCTCTCCTGGAGGCGGCCCGTCTGTTGGAGATCACGCTGGCCGAGGTCACGGCGGCGGTGGTGGGGGCCAGCGGCGCCATTGGCCGCGTGGTCGCCGAGATGCTCGCGGAGCGGGTGGGCGAGATAGTGCTCATTGGCCGCCGACGGGGTGCCCTGGAAGTGGAGCAGGCGCGGCTGCGTGACCTGGGCGTCCCGGCGAGGGTGCACATCAGCACCGATATCGCCGACCTGCAGCGGGCGCATCTGGTGGTGACGGTGAGCAGCGCGCTGGACGCCATCGTGGAGCCCCAGCATCTGCGCCCCGGAAGCGTGGTCTGCGATGTGGCCCGGCCACGGGATGTGTCGGCTCAGGTGGCCGCGGCCCGTGATGATGTGCTGGTAATCGACGGCGGCATGGTGGAGGTGCCCGGCCCGGTGGACTTTCATTTCGATTTTGGCTTTCCGCCCCGCCACGCTTACGCCTGCATGGCTGAAACCATGGCTTTGGCGCTGGAGGGACGTTTCGAGGATTACACGGTGGGCAAGCACATCACCCGCGCCCAGGTGGAGGAAATTGTCCGCATTGCCCGCAAGCACGGCTTTCGCCTGAACGGTTTTCGCTCCTTTGAACAACCTGTTACAATGGAATATATCGCGCGAGTGCGTGAGCGCGCAAAACGCCAGCGCGCCACGCTCAAAAGGAGGCACCCATGAGTCAACCTCGATTGCTCATCGTGGAAGACGACCCCGATATCGCCGAATTGCTGAAACTCTACTTTTCCAGCCAGGGCTACGAGGTGGATGTGGCGCCCCGAGGGACGGTCGCTCTGGAGAAGACGCGCCAGCAAATGCCGCACCTGATTGTGCTGGACATCATGTTGCCGGATATTGACGGCTATGAAGTGTGCGAGCAGTTGCGCACCAACGTGCGTACGGCGCACATCCCCATCATCTTTCTCACCCAGAAGGATGAGCGGAGTGACCGTTTGCGAGGGTTGGAGTTAGGCGCCGATGATTACATCACCAAGCCCTTTGACATCGAGGAGTTGCGCCTGCGGGTGCAGAACGCCATCATGCGCGCCGAGCGCGAGCGGCTGACCGACCCGCGCTCGGGGTTGCCGGGTGGGCGGCTCATCGAGGATCACCTGCGACGCATCATCCGCGAGAGCGGCTGGGCCATGATGGACATCCGCATCCTTCACTACGACGCTTTTCGGGATGTCTATGGCTTTGTCGCCGCCAGCGATGTGCTGCGTTTCATGGCCATGTTGTTGAGTGAGGTGGTGGACGAGTTAGGGACGTCCAACGATTTTCTGGGGCACCCCAGCGAAGAGAATTTCATCGTCATCACCTCGGAAGAAGCCGCTCCGGCCGTCCGGGCGCGCCTCAAGGAGCGTTTCGACAAAGAGATTCTGACCCATTACAACTTCATCGACCGGGAGCGGGGATACCTGGTGTTGCCTGATGAATCAGGCGAGGAAACCCAGGTGCCGTTGATGAGCCTGGCCATTGGGGTTGTCTTTTCGTCGCAGTTCGAGTTTGCCGATATTCGCGAGATCACCGAGTTGGCTGCTGAGGCGCGACGCCGCGATATGGGCGAGGAGTAGTGCATGGGAGGGATGGTTCCCGCAGTTGTGGGTCTGTGGGTCACGGTGCTGGGAGTGGGGCTGAGCCTGGTGGCGTTGGGTTTGGTGGCGCTGGTGGGCGCCGGTCTGCGCACGGGAGGCGTGCGTTTGCCGCGTTTCCCGTTGGCCGAGCCTTTGGACCGGGAGGGCGGTTCCCCCTCAGGTGAGGCGGCCGCCGGGGTGCTCTTGCTGCGCCCTGGAGGGCAGGTGGTCTACGCCAGCACCCAGGCGCGCACCTGGTTTGGCCTGCAACCCGGCGAGCCTCCCCATTTGGAGAACCTGGCCCGCCGGGTTCGCCCTGTAGAGGAGTTTTTGCGCCTTTGCGCCGTGCCCGGCCAGGGCGAGGTGACCCTGGCCCGGCGGATGTTCACGGTGATTTCCTTCCCCCTGCCCACCGTGGAGGGGGCGGCCATGGCCCTCCTCTTGCGCCCGGTTTCCTGGATGCCCGGCGCGTCCTCCGAAGCCTCGGACGGGGAAGCCGTGTTGGAGCGCCTGACCACCTTGAGCCGCGCCCTGACCGACACCCTGGGCGTGGAGGAGACCCTGCAGGCCATTTTCCAGGTGGTCGATCGTTTGCTCCCCACCGATTACATCGAAATTACGCTCTGGGATGAGGAAACCCAGACCCTGCGGCCTTATCGCTTTGTAGGGTTGGCCGGGATGGAGCATCATCTGGAGCGCCCTCAGGAACGGTATCCCAGGGGGGAGGGCTTGACGGGATACCTGATGACCCATCGCGAGCCTCTTCTGATCCCCGACATTCGCCACGCAGAGCATCCGGCCCTGGCGGTTTCGACCCACCGGCTCCCTGCGGGCGCACGGGCCTACCTGGGCGTGCCTTTGCTCGTGGGGGATACGGTGTTGGGCACTCTGGAGTTGGCCGCCGACGAGGCCGGGGCTTTCGATGTCGGTTCGTTGCGGCTCATGCAGTGGGTGGCCGAGCAGGCGGCCGCGGCGCTGCACCGCGCCCTGGCGTACACGAAAGTTCAGGCCCAGGTGGAGCAATTGCAGGCCCAGGTCACCGTGTTGCGCAGCGTGGCGGCCTTGCACGATGCCGAGGCCTTCGTGCGTCATCTGGTGGAAGGTATGCACACCCTGACCGGGGCCCGTTTGGTGGGGTTGCTGTTGTATCGTGAAGGGAGTCGGGTACTGGAGGCCCAGTGGCCTTTTTTAGGGGTGCCCCGGGCTTTTGTGGACTCGTACCGTGCCCCCCTCCCCGACGATCCCGCGGTGTGGGCGCCTCTGGAAAAGCCTTTTTGGACGCCGAATGCCGTGGAGGATGCCTGGTTCCAGCGGGTGGGGCTGGCCGACCTGGCGCGGGGAGCGGGGATTCACGACACCCTGGTCCTGCCCCTGCGCACCGAGGAGCGCTTCCTGGGCGTGTTGCAGTTGAGCAATCGCGCCGACAGGCCCTTTGGGAGCGAAGACCTGGCGCTGGCCGAGGCGATGGCTCGACAAATCGCGTCGGTGCTGGAGAACTTTGTGTTGCTTCAAGCGCAGCGTGAGCGGGCGTACCGTGCCGAGGCCCTGCGCCGGATTGCCAATCTGGTGGCCTCCGAGGCTACCCTGGATGAGACCTTCCGCTTTGTGTTGCAGGAGTTGAGCCGTCTGTTGAAGGCCTCCTGGGCGGCCGTGTTTCTGCTGGATGAATCCCGCGGCGTGTTGGAGGTGCACCGCCCTTCGGTGGTCGGCGTGGCCCCCGAGGTGGTGACCCGACTGGGGCAATTGAGCGTGCAGGACCCTTCCTTTGCCTACACGGTCACGCGCACCCGGCGGCCTTTTCTCTCCCGCGACATCCAGGGAGACCCGCGCATCGCGGCCTGGTATCGGCCTCTGGTGGAGGCCCTGCCCGAGGTGCGCTCGGTGCTGGTCGTGCCGCTCTCGGTGCGCGACCGGGGGGTGGGGGAGTTGTTGTTGGGATCGCCGTACCCCGGGGCCTTTCAGCGTAGCGATGTGCAGTTGGTGGCCAGCGTGGCCGGCCAACTGGCCCTGGCCATCGAGCAGGAGCGTTTGCTACACCAGAGCGACCACGCCCTGGCCGCGCGTGCTGAACAGATGCAGGCTTTGCTGCGCCTGAGCCGCGAGTTGACGCTGGCCCCCTCTCTGGAGCGGCTGCTGGAACATTTGCGCCGCGAGGTGGTCCACCTGACTGCGGCGGACTGTGCCACCCTGCGCCTGTTGACTCCCGAGGGTGAGGTGGCCGAGCAACATCAGTTGCTGTGTGCGCCGGAGCAGGACGCCGGGTTGAGCCCTCGCGAGCGGCAGGCGCTGGAGCAGGGCGAGGCGCTGGTGTTTGCCGCATTGACCGAAGAAGAACAACCCCATCCTGGCGTGCGTTCCGCTTTGGTGGTGCCCCTGGTGTATCGCCATCGCCCGATCGGGGTGCTGGACCTACACGCTCATACGGTGCAGGCCTTCGACGAGGAACAGATACGTTTTGCCCAGGGCGTGGGCTTGCAGGCAGCCCTGGCCGTGGGGCTTCACCGCGAGCGGGAGGCCCAGGTCCGGCAAATGGCCCAATGGCAGCAAAGGCTGGCCGCCATTGGCCTGATTCGCGAGTTCCTGGCTTCCCACCCGGTCTCCGAGTCCCCCGAGGCCTTGTTGCTTGAATTGACCGGCCTGGTCATGCAGGGCGTGGGGGCCTCCGGATGGGCGCTCTACGCTTATGACGAGACTTCGGGCATGCTGCTCCCTCTGGGGTCGTCGGAGCCATGGGAGGTCCGGCCGGAGCCCCTGGTGTGGGATCGGTTGGCGGCGCATTTGGAGCCAGTGGGAGCCGAGGGAATCTATCGCCTGCCGCCCTCGTTCCGGGCCGAAGTGCCCTGGCTGGAGGACACATCCCAGGAGCAGACGGCGGCAGGGTGGGTGATGCCCATCCGTTCGGCCGAGAAGGCGTTGTTGGGCGTGGTGATGGTACGCCCTCCGGACGAAACGGCGGAGACCTTGGACGCCGTGGGGGCTTCGCTGAGCATGACAGCCCCCGTGTGGGGACTGCTCTTCCAGTGGGCACAGGTCCATCGCGCCCACCAGGACGCCACCCGCGGACTAGAAGAGGCCTTGCGCCAGACCGAGACGGCGCTCCAGGCGGCCGAGGCGGGCGTGCGGCGCTGGTTGCACAAGGACCTGGAGCAGATGGTCGATACCAACGCCCTGGCGCGCAGCAAGGAGCGCCTGGAGGTGGCCCTGGCCATCGCCACCATCGTCAACCGGCAGCCGGATCGCCAGGCAGTGTTCGATGCCCTGGGGCACGAGTTGTTGGAACGCCTGGCCATGGAAGTGGTGGTTGTGGTGGAGCAGGTGGGCGGGCAGTTGCGCCTGCGGCAGGTGTACGGCACGGTGCCCGAGGGGATCCGGTTGGAGAGCCTTTTGGGGCAGCGCAATCCCATCCCCGAAGCCTTGCGGATGCAACAGGCCATCTTGATCGGCGATTTGCAGCACGAGGCCACCCCCTGGCAGGACGCGCCTTTGTTGCGGCGTTTGCAGGCCCGCGCGGTGTTGACCCTTCCCATCGGCATTGAGGAGCAACCCATGGCAGTGGCCCTGGCCGTTTCGGGCAACTCGCTGCCGCCCTTCTCCAACGAGGATGTGCAGGCGTTCACCTTGCTGGGACGCCAGGTGGGGATTGCCCTGCAAAACCTGCGCCTGCTCAACGAGGTCACCCGCCGCCTGGAAGAGGTGGATTTGCTGCTGGGCTTCAGCCGGCAACTGGGGGAACTGGACCTGGAGCGGCTGTTGAACAATTTGCTGGAAAGCGCCCTGGCGGTCATCCACCGCGCCCACGCCGGGTTTGTCGCCTTGTGGGATGAGCAGCATCGCGTGTTGCGCCTCCAGGCGGCCCAGGGCTACGGTTCGCCCGAGGCCTTGGTGGGCGTGGCGCTACCGGTGGAGGGTTTGCTGGGCGAAGCCTTTCGTACGGGGCAGGTTCAACGCATCGACGAAGTGGATTTTGTGCGCACTTACCCCTTCGACCAGGAAGCCCTCTTGCGCTATCAGCAGGCCACCTTGAACCGGCTACCGGTCTCGGCCTTGATGATCCCCATTGCTTCAGGCGAACAGGTGCTGGGTGTGGTGGTGGTGGAGAACTTCAACACCCTGGCCGCATTTCAGGAGAGCGACGAAAACCTGCTGCTGGCCCTGGCACGGCAGACGGGCCTGATGCTGGAAAACGCCCGCCTGTTGGAGGATGCGCAAACCCGTGCCGGTCAGTTGCAGGCCCTGACCAATGTGGCGGCCATCATCACCTCCACCCTGCAGACGGAAGAGGTGGTCGCGTCGCTTTTGCCACAATTGGCCACGGCGCTGCCTTACGATGCGGCCACGGTGTGGATGCGCGAAGCCGAGGATGTTTTTGTGGTGCAGAATGCCCGGGGCTTCCCCGATGAGGAAGAGCGGCGCGGGGTGCGTGTGGCGCTGAAGGACAGCGCCCTCTTGCAGGTCATTGTCACCACCGAAGAACCCTTGCTGGTCTCCGATACCCACGAAGACACCAGGTTCCCCTGGCCGGAAGCCTACCCCTATCGCTCCTGGCTGGGGCTGCCCCTGATTTCCCAAGGGGAAGTGATGGGGGTGATTGTGTTGGAGAAAGCCGAGCCGCGGTTCTTTACCGCGGAACGGGTGGAAATCGCCCGCACCTTTGCCGCGCAGGCGGCTGCGGCCCTGCAGAACGCCCGTCTGTACGAGGAGAGTTTACACCGCGCGCAGGAACTGCATGAGCGCACCGCCCGGCTGGAACTGGTGTACTCTTTCACTGCCGAACTGGGCGTCACCCTGAACCCCGAACACATTTTGTCGCTGACCCTGCGGCGCTTGCGCGAGGCCTTGCCCCTGGAACGCGTCGGGGTGGTGGTGGAGGATCGGGAAGGCCAGTTGACGCTGGTAATGGAGGAGCCAGCCTCGGGGCCGGTGCCGCGCCTGTTGCCGGCCCTGGAACTGGTGGAGCAGATGGCCGAATCCAAGGGCGTGGTGCTTTCCCTGGACCCTTTGCACGATGAGCGCTTGGCGCCCTGGAGGGAAGAACTGACCCGCGGTGGGTCGGCCCGGGCGGTGGTGTTGTTCCCGTTAGTGACGCGGGAGATTTTGCACGGCGTGGTGGTTGTCCAGGTGAAGGCGCAGGCGGCCTTGTCGCCCGCCGAACTGGACCTGGGCCGCACCCTGACGCAACAGGCCGCCGTGGCCTATCAAAACGCGCGCCTGTACGAGGAAATGCGCCGCCTGACTCAGGAACTGGAGCGTCGGGTGGCCGAGCGCACCCGCGAATTGACCCAGGAGCATCGCCGGGCGCAGATTCTGCTGCGCATCATCACCGAGTTGGCCAGCAGCCTGGACCTGGATCAGGTGCTCAACCGCACCCTTGATCTGATGAACGAGACCCTGGGCGCCGAACAAAGCACCATCTTGCTGCACCGGCCTGACGAACGTTACTTCTACCTGCGGGCGGCCCGAGGCTATACCGACTCGCCGCCTCCAGGAGGGCGTCCCACAGCCCTTTCGGTGGAGCAATCCCTGGCCGGATGGGTATTGCGCCATCGCGAGCCTGTGCTCGTGCCCGATTTACATGACGACCCCCGCTGGAAACCCGGCCCTGAGGGCCTGCCTCCCCATCGCGCGGCCATTGTGGTGCCTTTGCAGGTGGGCGAGGATGTGCTGGGCGCTTTTTGTCTCTTCCACCGCCAGCCGGGCTATTTCTCCCTGGACCATCTGGATTTGGCCATGGCCGCGGGGCGGCAGGTGGCCGTGGCCATCAACAACGCCGAGTTGTTCAACCTCATCCGGGATCAGTCCGAACGGTTGGGCCAGGAGGTGCGTCGTCGGGAGGTGGAGGCCAGCCGCGCCCGCGCCATCCTGGAATCAGTCGCTGACGGGATTGTGGTGACCGATGCCCGGGGCAAGGTCACGCTTTTTAACCCCTCGGCGGAGCGCCTGTTGGGGATTGCCGCCGAGCGCATTTTGGGCCAACCCCTGGAGCGGTTTTCCGGTCTCTTTGGTGCCGCGGCCGGGGAATGGCTTTCCAAGGTGAAGCAGTGGTCCGAGAACCCTGGCCTTTATCAGAGTGGCGAGGTTTACGAGCAGCGTCTGGATCTGGAAGACGGGCGGGTGCTCTCGGTGCGCCTGACGCCGGTGTTGACCAGCCGGGAGTTTCTGGGGACGGTCTCGGTGTTTCGGGATATCACCCATCAGGTTGAAGTGGATCGGCTCAAGTCGGAGTTTGTGGCCACGGTGAGCCACGAGTTGCGCACGCCCATGACGGCCATCAAGGGATATGTGGAGTTGCTCCTCAAAGGGGTGGCCGGGCCTTTGAACGAGCAGCAGTTGCGCTTCCTGGAAATCGTCCATACGAACACGGAGCGGCTGAGCAGCCTGGTGAGCGACCTGCTGGATATCTCCCGCATCGAGGCGGGGAAGATCACCTTCGTGCCCGAGGAGGTGGACCTGGCGGAACTGGTTTCTGAAGTGCTCACCGAAGCCCGACGCCTGGCTGAGGAGGATGGCCGCGCCGTGACCTTTGTCGCCGAGTTGCCCCCGGACCTGCCGCCGGTCTGGGCCGACCGGGAGCGCCTCTATCAGATTCTGGCCAATCTGGTGGACAACGGCTACCGGTACACGCCGGATGGGGGACGGGTGCTCGTCCGGGCCCGGCGACAGGGTGAAGAGGTCCAGGTTGATGTGGTGGACAACGGTATCGGTATTCCCCCCGATGAGCAGGAGCGGGTGTTCGAACGGTTTTACCGGGGTGAGCATCCGTTGGTCATGGCCAGCGCCGGGACGGGGCTAGGCCTGTCCATCGTGCGCACCCTGGTCGAGATGCACGGCGGCCAGATCTGGGTGGAGAGCGACGGTATCCCCGGAAAAGGAAGCACCTTCTCGTTCACTCTGCCGGTGGCCGAAGGGGGGCGTTTGCCAGCAGAAGGAGGCTAACATGGCGAAAATCGTGATCGCTGAGGACGAACGCGACATCCGCGAGTTGGTGACCTTTACCCTGCAGTTTGCCGGGCATCAGGTGGTGGCCACCAGCAACGGCGAGGAGGCCGTCGAGGCGGTGCTGCGGGAACGCCCCGATTTGGTCATCATGGATGTGCGCATGCCGCGCATGACGGGCTACGAAGCCAGCCGCCGCCTCAAGACCATGCCGGAAACCAAAGATATTCCGGTGGTTTTCCTCTCGGCCAAAGGTCAGGAAGCCGAAGTGCGAGAGGGCTACGAGGCAGGGGCGGTGGCGTACATCCTCAAGCCGTTCTCGCCCGACGAATTGATCCAACAGGTGGCCGAGATTCTGGGCCAGTTGGGCAAAACATAGCATGAGCGCTATTCTGATCGAAGACGGTGTGGTGCATTATGAGGTGTTGGGCCGGGGCCGGCCGGTGCTGCTGTTGCACGGCTGGGTGGGCTCGTGGCGGTATTGGATCCCCTCGATGCAACATGCGGCCATGCGGTTCCGGGCGTATGCCCTGGATTTTTGGGGCTTCGGTGACACCGACCACCTGTCCGAGCGCTACACCGTCAACGCGCAGGTCACCCTGGTGGCCCAATTCCTGGACAAACTGGGTATCGGGCGCATCGCCCTGGTGGGGCATGGTTTGGGCGCGCTGGTGGGCATGTTTTTCGCCCGGCGATGGCCGGAGCGGGTCGAGCGCCTGATGGCCATCGGCCTGCCGGAATCCTACGAGGCCATCTCCGCGCGCCTGCAGCGCGAGGACCTGAAAACGCTGTCCGACTGGCTGCTGACCCCCACTCCCAGCACCGAAGCCGCCCGAATGGAGGCCCCCAAAGCCGACCCTCAGGCCATCGTGGCCTCTTTAAAAGCCCTGCGCACCATGGATGTGGCCGGAGCCTTCGCCAATTTGCAGGTGCCCACCCTGCTGGTTTACGGCTTGAAGGACCCCCTCATTCGTTTGCCTGAGCGCCTCTCGCCGGAGCAGTTGCCCGAGCATGTGCATGTGATTCCCTTTGAGGCTTCGGGCCATTTCCCCATGCTGGACGAGGGAAGCAAGTTTCATCGCCTGTTGTTCGACTTCCTCACCCTGGCCCCTGGGGAAAGTCCCCGCAAATTGCAACTCAAAGAAGAATGGAAACGCCGCGTTCGTTGAGATGGGTCGGATGGGCGGGCCTTTTGTTCCTGGCCGCTTGCGGGATGCAGGTGGCCGAGCCTGTTTTACCCCCGGCCCCTACCCCCGCCGCCGAGCCTTACCCCTCGGTCACCCCATGGTTTGCGCCTCTGCTTCCCCTGGCGCCATCTCCCACACCCAGCCCCACGCCGCTCACCTGCTGGACCGCGGGGGGACGCATCGAGAAGCATCGTCTGAATCCCCCGGAGGATGTCTGGTCGTTGGATTTTCGGGTGTATCTGCCCCCCTGTTACGACGCCCAACCCGAACGGGCCTACCCCGTCCTTTACCTGATCCACGGGCAGAACTTCACCGACGAGCAATGGGACCGCCTGGGCGTGGACGAGACGCTGGATCGGCTCATCCCCACGGGGCAACTGCCCCCGTTTCTGGTGGTCATGCCCCGGGATCAGGGATGGGATCAGCCCGAAGAGGATGGCTTCGACGAGGCCTTTCTGCACACTCTGATGGCGTGGGTCGAGAGCCACTATCGCACCTTGCCCCAGCGGAAGTACCGCGCCATCGGTGGGCTTTCGCGGGGGGCGGCCTGGGCCTTGCACATCGGCCTGACCCATTGGGCGTTGTTCGGCGCCATCGGCGGCCATAGCCCGCCCGTGTTCTGGCGCGACGGCCCGTATGTGGCCGCCTGGCTGGATGCCATTCCGCAGGGCCAGTGGCCGCGCATCTGGCTGGATGTGGGTGACATGGACCGACAGGAAATCCTCGAATCGGCCCGTTGGTTGGAATCGCTGCTCACGGCCCGGGGCATCCCCCACGAGTGGCACCTTTACACCGGGCGTCACGATGAGGCGTACTGGTCGGCCCGTGTGGAGGAGTACCTTTTGTGGTATGCTGCTCCCTGGCAGGAGGGATCCCTTCCCGAGGGCGCGATGACGCCGTAGGAAAGGTGTACCGATGAGGCAAAGGATGTTCGTGCTGAGCGGGCTTTTCGCCCTGGTGGGGATGGCGGCGTGTGCGGTTTTCAACCCCGCGGCCACGCCTACCCCGGCGCTGGAGGCGGTCTATACCGCGGCGGCGCAAACGGTGGTGGCGGTGTTGACCCAAAGCGCGCCGGTCGCCACCTTCACACCGCCCGTCACGCCCACGCCTCTGCTGGCTAGGACGCCTTCGGCCGCCCCCACGGGAGCGCAAACCGCGACGCCCGCCTCCGAAACGGGAGAGGCCACCCTAAGCCCCACCCCGGCGCCGTGCCTTCAGGCGGCCTTCGTGCGGGATGTTACCCTGCCCGATGGCACGGTGGTGCAGCCCGGCGGGAAGTTGACCAAAACCTGGCGCCTGCGCAACATCGGTTCCTGTGCCTGGACGCCGGATTTCCACCTGATTTTCGTCCAGGGCGCTCTGATGAACGCGCCTCTGGAAGTGCCCCTCGGCGTGGTGGTGTTCCCCGGCGAGGAGGCGGACCTGTCGGTGCCCCTGGTCGCTCCCACCACGCCCGGCACTTACCGCGGGTACTGGCGCTTGCGCAGCGCCGGTGGTGAGGTTTTCGGTGTGGGGCCGGGGCAACAGCCCTTTTGGGTCGAAATCCGGGTGGTCGCCCCCTCGGCCACACCTTGAGGAAGGGGGCCATGACGCTCGCGGTGCTCACGCAGCGCATCAAGGCCCAGGCCCACCGCCTGGGGTTCGATTTGGTCGGCGTCACGGACTGCGCTCCTCCGGCCTCCTACCCACACTATGAAGCGTGGCTGGCGGCTGGCTACCACGCCGGCATGGCCTACATGGCCCGGCAGCGGAACCGGGAGCGCCGGGCGGACCCGCGGCGTATTTTGCCCGAATGCCAGAGCATCGTGGTGCTGGCCGTGCGCTATTTTGCCCCTCCGCCTCTCCCCGCAGCCTGGGGCAGGCGCACTTCTGCGGGCGGTTCTCCCTCGTCGGGCGCGGCGCCCCCCGGCGAGATCCGGAAGAAAGACAATCCCACGGCATCCCTCACCGGCCGGGTGGCGGCTTATGCCTGGGGAGCGGATTATCACGATGTGCTGGTGGAGCGCCTGCAGGCCCTGGTCGCCTTCATCGAGGAGCAGGTCGGGTATCCCGTCCCTCACCGCCTGTACACGGATACCGGCCCGGTTTTGGAGCGAGATCTGGCGCAACGGGCCGGTTTGGGCTGGATCGGCAAGAACGCCATGCTCATCCACCCCCGTTTGGGATCGTATCTGCTCCTGGCCGAGATCCTGCTGGGGTTGCCGCTGGAAGCGGATGCGCCCTTCCCGACGGACCATTGCGGCTCCTGTACCCGGTGTGTGGAGGCCTGTCCTACGCAGGCCATTCGACCAGGGCGCACGGTGGATGCCAACCGCTGCCTTTCGTACCTGACCATCGAACATCGTGGGCCCATCCCCGAGACGCTGCGTCCCGGCATGGGCGATTGGGTGTTTGGCTGTGATGTGTGCCAGCAGGTGTGCCCGTGGAACCGGCGGGCCCCCCAGGCAGGCGACGCGGCTTTTGCCCCGCGCCCCGATGTGCCCTGGCCCGATTTGCTGGCCGACCTGCAGCTGACGCCCGAGGCGTTCAGCCGCAAGTTTCGCGGCAGCCCGGTCAAGCGGGCCAAGCGGCGGGGCTACCTGCGGAACATCGCCGTGGCCTTGGGCAACCTGGCCGATCCTGAGGCCGTGCCCGCCCTGCGGCAGGCTCTGCAGGACCCCGAGCCCTTGGTGCGCGGCCACGCCGCCTGGGCCCTGGGCCGCATC
>DUEP01000047.1 GCA_011176535.1 Anaerolineae bacterium
ATACTCCCCTGGCCGTACCGGGCGATAGATGCGCACCTTTGCGGGCAGCGCGTGATTGGGGGTGGCTGGCGGTACATCGGTATCTTCGACCGGCACCACGGCGTCGGCCCCTTGAGGCAGGGCCGCGCCCGTGTTAATGCGCACGGTCTGGCCCGGCCCTACCTGCCCGTGGAAAGGCTCCCCGGCCCGGGATTCGTCGATCACCTCCAGGATCACGGGGGCCTCTTGCGAAGCGCCTCGCGTATCCTCGGCGCGGACGGCAAAGCCGTCCATGGAGGAGTTGTCGAACAGGGGCAAGGGGATGGAAGTATGCACTGGCTGGGCAAGCACGCGGCCCAGGGCCTGGTGCAGGGGAACGGTTTCCGTTTCGCGCACTGGCGCGAGAAAGTCCTTGAGGCGGGCTCGCGCCTTGGCAACGGGCATCAGGTCAGGCAACGCGGTCATAAACGTTCTCCAACAAAGGGATCAAGAGGCCCGGCTGGGGCCGAGGGCAAAGCGGAGCAGATCAGGGTGCTCCTTGCTTGGGTGGGGCGGCGCGATTCAGGCCAGTCCCACCAAGCGGGCACTGACTTCCCACAATTGGCGCGCAGCCTCCGCCTCGCGGGCCTGGGGAGCGGGTTCCACGATGGTGCGTTTGATGAAGTATTGGCCGCTCACTTTCTCCACCTCGGGAGAGGTGGCCAAGTAGAGCACCGTGTCCGCTCCTTCTTCAGGGGTCAGAGCGAACTGGGAGACCACCCATTGGATCACCTTGTCAACAGGCGCCAGGCCCACTTTCCAAATGCGTGTGGCTACCACGCCGGGGTGCATGACGTTGACGGTGATGGGCGTGTCGGCTAGGCGATGCGCCAGTTCCCGGGTGAAAAGGATGTTGGCCAACTTGGACCGTGCATAGGCTTTGGTGCCGGAATAGCCACGAGCCAGCGTCAAATCGTCCAGAGATAGCACCCCGGAACGATGGGCTTCAGACGACACATTCACAATGCGCCCCTGAGGACTGGCGCGGAGCGTATCCAACAACAGGTTGGTCAACAAAAAGGGCGCCAGGTGATTGACCAGAAAGGTCTTTTCCACACCATACGGGGTGACCTCGCGCCGGAGAAAAAAAGCGCCAGCGTTATTGATCAACACATCCAGTCGCTCGAACCGCTGTTGGAAGGCTGCTGCCAGTGTCCGCACCTGCGCCAGGTCGGCAAAATCGGCCATCAGGGCATGAACCTTGTCGTTTCCCGTGGTCTGGCGGATCGCTTGAAGCGTTTGTTGGGCTTTGCTTGGATTGCGTCCGGTGAGCACCACCTTGGCGCCCAGGGCGGCCAGACCGGTGGCCGTGGCCAGGCCGATACCTGAAGTGGCCCCGGTCACCAGGCAAATCTTACTATCCATGTGGGGAAGGTCGTTCATCGGAACGGCTCCTTGTGCAGCGAAAGGCCGGTGGCGTTGGGCGAAGGGAAAAACAACGCTGGCCCTTCACCTTAAGGCATTCAATCCTACCGCACAGGTTGCTCATTTGGCAAGGGCCAGCGCGGGAACTTTCGTTTGGAGCCTTGACTTTCGTACCAAAGGATGATAAACTTAGCGCCGCCTGGAGAACCCCAGCAACTGGTCCCGTGGTGTAGCCTGGTTTAACACGCCGCCCTGTCAAGGCGGAGAGCGCGGGTTCAAATCCCGTCGGGACCGCAGAGCGTAACATCGAGAGCCCTGGCTCTCAACGAGTCGCCAAACTCGCTGAGGGGCGGGGCTTTTGCTTTTAACCGCCTCGGCCAGAAAGGGGTTGAACCATGTGCTCCTGTTTCTTTTCGCGCGCACCTGGAATCGCCAGCGCTCCGGTCAGGCGATCCACATCTCCACTCGGAAGATCAGCGCCGGTCAACTTTTCCTGCCGCCCAACCCTTCGTTACTCTCCACCACCACTGTCCGCAAGGTGCTTCGGTTTCTCATCCGTCTGGGCCTGGTGGAACGCATCCCGGCCAAACGCTCCACCCTTCCTCCAGGGTATGGCATTCGCCTAAGCAGCGAAGAGGAACAGGCCAACGAACCTCGCTATTTCAACCAGGGTCAGTTCGCCGGCTTCCCCCCGCCACGCTCAAATTACTTCCCCGTTCCCCTGATCCTCATCCCGCTCATCCATTCCATTCGCTCAGGCATTCTGATTTGGATCCTGCTTTATTTTCTACGGCATGGCTACGGCTACAGGAATCTCAAAGGTGTCTGGCTCACCATCGATGATCTGCGTCAGGGCTGAAGGTACAAAATCCGCCCGGAACGCTACGATCAAGGCATCCCCGTAGATGAACGGTCGCTCTATCGGGCCCTGAAGGAAGGCCTGGAATGCGGCCTCCTGGTCTACCGTAAAGTCAGCACGCCTGACGGGGCAGGGGTCACCCAATACAATTTCCGCCTGGAAGGCATGCGTGTCGTCCCGGAGGGCGCCTTCCTGGGATGGGAAAACCCGAACGCTGACTCGCTTCCCTTTGAAACAGAGGGCTCCTCCGGTGAAGTTCCCACTGACGAAGTTAACCCCCACCCCCTGACGAGATTAACCCACCCAAGGGGCGCTTAAACACTTTTTCAGAAACACTTCGAACAAACCCTTCTCCCAATACCTCAACAACACCGCCGCGCTCGCCGCACAGAAGTCCCCCGTCGGGGCCTGAGCATGCTCCTGCCTCTGGCGCCGATGCTGTTGTTGATCTTCCCGTTGAGACGCTGAACCGAATCCGCGAACTGGGCTGGCTGGGTGAGGCCCAAATCATCACCCGCCTGCACCGCCAGGAGCCCGAACTCCTCGACATGCTCCTGTTTGTAGCCGAAAGCGACGAGCGTATCACCAACCCACCCGGCTGGCTGCGCCAGATGGGCCACATTGCCCTTCAACCGAGGATAGATCACACGCGCTTCAAAGAGTCCCTGCTCAGGAAATACCTTGCCCTGTTGTCCGACACCGATTTCAACCGCCGCCGGCACCGTATGGGCCTTACGCTGAGTTTTTCGAGTGAGGTGCCCTATGTTATCTCGCTCATGGTTTCCCTTGACCCTGTTTGCCCTTCTGGCCATGGCGGCATGTAACGCGCCTGCTCCGAAGCCTGTGGTGCTGCCACCTGATGTTTTACCACACCCGTTTACAGCCACGGCCACCACCACCCCCACCCGAACCCCAACGCCCACGCCGGACCTGGCCGCCACGGCGCAGACCACCCTGGCCGCCCTGGCCATGGCCCAGACCATCCGGCAGGCCACCCAAAGGGCCCAACGCAGCACAGCCACGGCGGCCGCCTGGCAGGGCGTCCTGGCCGCGCAGGCCCTGCAGGCCACCCGCACCGCTCAATGGGCCGACTGGGACGCCGCGCAACAGGCCTGTCTGCGGCGAAATCTGCTGGCCTGGGGCGGGACCGCGGCCCTGCTCCTGCTCATGCTGGGCGGCGCCACGCTGGCCCTGTGGCTCCTGTACCGCCCGCCTGGGCCCGATCGTGCTCCGGCCCGAACCCAACGGCGACGCCCTCCTGCTGGTGCTCCCAGACGGCAGCGTGTACGACTCGGACCGCAACCCCTTCCCCCTGCTGCCGGCCACCCGCCGAAGCGCCGCCTGGCTGGCGCAGCTGCCCTTGGACCTGCTGCAAACCGTGCTCCGGCGGGATCAGACCACCGACCTGGCCCGCTCGGTACCGCGCCGCTTCTGCTCCTCCGCCTCCCTGGGGACCGACGCGCCTCCCTTCCGCATCGTGGCCCCCAGACAGTGGCCCGCTCTCCTGGACAGCGACACCTTGGCCGTCCTGGAAGCCGAATGGAGGGAAGCCCATGAAACGCCTTAGCCCTTCCCCTTCCCCGTGTGACGCCCTGGTTCAACGCATCGCCAAACCACCTACCGCCTGCTGCGCAACGATTGCTGGTGCACCTCCCGGCCTTTGAGGTAAAGCCTTATGGGTCAGCGCGTGATTCTGGCCTTCGACCCCCTGGCCCTGCGCAACCCCGAAGCCGTGGTCAGCGAGTGCTTTGTCCACCGGCTGAGCACGGCGCTGGGCGGCCGCCAGGTGGTGGTCACCAACTCCCGCGGGCTGTTCCTCCAGGTGGCCTACCGGCTGCCGCCTCCGGTGACGCGTCTGGAAAGCCGGCCCCTGGACCTGAGCCAGCAGCCTACGCCGCTGCATGTACCCATCGGGCGCACGCAGCAGGGGCGCGACTTATGGCTTCCCCTGCCCGAACTGGACAGCGTGCTCATCGCCGGCACGCGGCGCATGGGCACGACCAACCTGCTCCATACCTGGATTCAGGCCCTTCACCACGGTTCAGGGCAGGCCCTTCACCATGGTTCAGGGCAGGCCCTTCGGCATGGTTCAGGGCAGGCCCTTCACCATGGTTCAGGGCAGGCCCTTCACCACGGTTCAGGGCAGGCCCTTCGGCATGGCTCGGCTCATCTGCCCCTTCCCTCCCTTACCAAGGGAGGGAAGGGGCGGCTTTGGCGACGCGACCGCATCGCCGAAGCGGTGGTAGGGAGAGATCAAACCCAGGAGGCCCTCTCGTTGAGATTTGTCAGTCAACGGGGGTATGCAGCCCACAGAGCGGTGCAGCTGCTTCATGTACTGCATCAGCCTTTGTGATGAGCCGCAGGCTCTCCCTCAGCGCGACATGGAGAACTTGGCAATACGCCCCCGACGGTTGAGGATGACGCGCACATAGTGCACATGCTCCATATCCCCCAGAACCACCTTTTTGCGCAGCAATACCACCCGACGCGGCGAGGTAGAAGTGGGGGCCTTGGCCGGGGCGACGGCCTTTTGGGTGAGCGACACCGGCCCTTCGTAGGCCAGGAAGGTTTCTGCGTCCTTCATTCCTGGCAGGTATTTGGCCACTAACCGGCGCACTTTCTCCACCGTTTGCGGGGACAGGATGGTGTCGAGGGCTTCCTCCTCGACCGGCTGGTCGGCCACGGCTTTCATTTGCAGGGGGCGGTAGGGCCGCCAGACCGTTTTGGGAAGCCGCAGCAGATGCTTTTCCTGGACGAGGGGATCGCCGTAAAACACGAAGGAGAGCATGGTTTTCAGGTCTTCGCCGTCAAGGAGGGCGTAGCGTTGGTACATTTCCCGGGCAAAGGCGAACTTCGCCCGTCGCAGGGCCTCGCCCAGGGGAAAGCCGCGTTTGACCTCATGCCAGAAGTGCCAGGCCAGCAGGTCGGCACCAGCCAGTTCGGAGCGCACCGCGCCATAAGCGGTGGCCGTAGAGCCCACAAAGCCCAAAGTGCCCGTTTCCAGCAGGCGCAGGGCGATGGCTTCCTCGGGGCGGCGACCATCCAGGTGAGCGCCGTAGCAGGCCTCGGAAAAGGCCACCCGCGGCGGCTTGAAGCGCTGAGGGATGTCCTCGGGCCGCAAGGCCACCGGGTAGTCCTCGGCGCGCGCCCCGTTGGGGTAGAGGCGTTGCCCGTACCAGGCCGAGGTGTTGACCAGCCCGTGGAGGTTGAAGTAGGCCAGATGGCTGCCGTTCCAACGGGGCAGGTCCTCCGCGTGGTATGGGGGAGAGGCGGCCAGGCTTTGCGCCGGGCCGATGGCGCGGAAGACCATCCGGGAGGCCGTTTCCCAGGCCGCAGCCGTGTAGCCGTGGCTCTGGCGGCGCCGCACGAAGGGCCGCCTGAGCCACCACAGGAACCGTTTGTACCACGGGGGAGGGCTCAACACCTCCTGGTGGTACTGAATAATCCGGCGCAGGTAGGCGAGCAGCACGGACGGGTCGTCGGTTGCCCCGCCAGGCAGGCGCCCGACCGGCCACTCGGGGGCGTAAAAGTTTTCATCCCGCGCGCCGTATGGATTGTCCGAGGGCACGGTGGCGTCGTCGTCGCTCACCGGGTTGGGCAAATGATGGAAGGGGATGATGTCCGGCCCGCCGAGGATGAACAAGGCGCCGATCATGGCCCCTTTGCGGGCCAGTTGGGCATCCAGGTCGGCCAACTGGCGTTTGATGGCCCAGGGGTCGCTGGGGTTGACCGGTTTGACCCCCAGGGCGGCGCAGGCGCGTGGGTCGTCGGTGATGAGCAGGCGAGCCTCCCAATCGGGGCGTTGGGCCACCGCCTTCACCAGGTCCTGGGCCAGGTTCAGGAGCACTTTGGCCGTCTCCGGGCCGTATTGTTTTTGCAGCCCTCGCTGGCTGGTCAGCAGCACATAAACGGGGAAGCGGCCCTCGGTGGCGATCAGATCGGGGCGGCGCAAATAGCGGGCGATGTCGCGGAGCGCGGCGTCCGACGAAGGAAGATGTGGTCTGGCCGCCTGAGGTTTGGCTGCCGGAGATGTGGGGCCCGCGTCGGAAGGGGAAGGAGAGGGTTTGGGCGGAGGTGCAAGTGTTTCCGTCTCGCTCGTTCGGTCTCCCTCCGATTCGGCAGGGGGTGCGGGCTGGGAAACGGTCTCCTCCTGGGGAGGGGGGGCTCCCCCAGGGAGCAGGTTCCATCCCAGGCGTCCGGCGACGGCGGCCGGGAGGGGCAAATCCATGGGGGCGTACACTTCTTTGGGCCATAGGTTGAGGTAGGGAGGCTGTTCACCAAAGGTGCGCCGGAGGACCTGGGCCGCCGGATCCAGCCCCACCAGGGCGTGGAACTGGGCCACGGCCTCGGCCTCGTGGCCGGCCAGGTTGAGGGCGTAGGCCAGGTAGTAGCGCACCGCCAGGGTTTGGGGCCAGCGGGCATGGTAGGTGCGGGCCAGGTAAAGCAGACCTGGCCATTGTTCGGTACGGTAGGCCCAGTGGAGATGCACCACGGCGGGCAGGGGGCTGGGCGGGTCGGAAGGAAGTGCCTGCAGCACCAGCGGTTCGGCCTGGGCGGGATCCTGGCGCAGGTGCTGGATGGCCCGGCGGAGCAGCCCCCCCCAGGAGGCCGCCGGGACGCCCAGGTCGGACGGCTCTTCTGGACTGAGGGCCAAGACGCAGGCGGCGGCGTGGGCGGCTTCGGCGGTCCGGCCCACTTTCAGCAGAGCCTCGAGGCGCAGGCGTTGCGCGGCAAGGTCTTCGGGGTCGGCAAGGCAGACGGCCTCGAGGGGTTGCAGGGCTGCCCGGGCGTCGTCGTGGAGCAGAGTAGCCTGCCCGAGCAGGCGTTGCACCGCCAGGTCATGGGGATGGTGGGCGAGGTAGGCCTGGGCGGCTTGCCGGGCAAAGGCGGTCTCACCGGCGGTCAGGGCGGTTTGCAGCAGGGCCATCCATTGCTTGCGGGAAAAACGTGTCCATTGGGCCATGGGCTATCCCTCGTTGGTCGTGGACTTGATGGGGTGAATGAGGTTGATGCTGGCGACGGCGGCCAACGCCCGCCGGATGGCCAGGTTCTTGGGGGCCAGTTGGACGGCCCGGCGGAGGTAGCGTTCGGCCTGAGGGTAGTCGTGAATATCGCGGTAGAGCAGGCCGGCGCGATAGTATGGCCGGGCGTCGGTGGGGTCCAGTTGCATGGCGCGCTCGTAGGCCTGGAGAGCCCGGTCGGGGCGGCGGCGGTCGGCTTCGGCACGCCCCAGTTCTAGATAGGCCTCCACGGTGGGATACAGAGAGATGGCCTCGCTGAGGTGGTGGACGGCCTGGTCCAGTTGCCCTTGTTGCCGCGCCAGGCGCCCCACCAGCAGGTGGAGGTTGGCCTGTTGTTCCAGGGGGAGCACCTCGATGCCCCGCAGGGCTTTTTGGGCGGCCTGCTGGGCGGCCTGTTGCTGCCCCGTGCCGGCCAGGGCTTCGGCCAGGTGAGCCCAGAGCAAAGGCAAATCCGGGCGGATTTCGGTGAGCGCCTGCCAGGCCTCTACGGCGGCTTTGGGGCCGCGCAGGCGCTGCAACATCTCGGCGCGGGTGATGAGCAGAGGCAAAGCATCCTCTACCTGGGGGGCCGTCTCCTCGAGGAGTCGCAACGCCGTCTGGGGGTCTCTCTGAGCTTCGGCCAGACGCGCCTTCAACAGCACCACCTGGGGGTCGGGTTTTTCGGTGGCTGGCAGTTGCTCCAGCAGGGCGGCGGCCTGGGGCAGATGGCCCTCCTCCAGGTGGTGTTCGGCCAGCAGTAGGATGATGTCGCCGCGGTCAGGGGCCAGTTCATGGGCGCGTTGGAGGCGTTCCAGAGCGGCCTCGCGCTGGTCCAACGAGCGGTAGATGTGGGCGAAGGCCAGCAGCAGGTCGGGATTCTCGCCGTGCACATTTTCGGCCCCGCGAAGGACTTCCAAGGCTCGTTCTCCCTGACCGTAATGGGCATAGGCCCGCGCCAGGTCCAGGGTGCGTTGTATGGAGATGGGGTCCAGGTGAGCCGCCTGTTCCAGATGGTGAAGGTGCAATCCGGTTTCGCCCAACTGTTCGGCGGCTTCAGCCGCCCGGGCGTGCCAGCGGGGATGGTTCGGTGCCAGGGTGAGGGCGGCCTGGTAGGCCTGCAAAGCTTTTCCGGCATCCCCCTGTTCCAGGGTTAGGCGACCGAGGAGGGCGTGGAAGAGGGCGTTGCCGGGCGCCTTTTCCACGGCTTGCTGGGCGTAGGCCAGGGCCGGGCCGGGCTGATCGACGAGCAGCGCCAGGGTGGCCCGCACTTCGGGATGGGCCAGGTGGGGGAGCGTGCTGGGGATCCGCGTCAATCGATGCCCGCGTCGCCAGGCGGCCAGCAGGGAAGCGACCACATCGTCCGGCTCGGGGTTGTTGGTCAGTAAGTCGCCGGGCTGGACCTCGGAGGACCAGAGCGCCAGGCCCCGGAGCACCCAGCGTCCCAGCAGGGGATCGTCCACCCAATCCTGAGGGGTTTGGCCGCTCAGGCCCAGCCCCTGCGCCGCGCGGCGGAGGGCCGTTTCCCAGATCTGGCGCTCCGCCTGGTCCGGCGCAGCGTGGTTTGGGGGCAGGGTTTCGGTTTTGAGGAGCAGACCGCGACGCTCGGCGTGGCGCACCACGGCCTGGGCCAGCAAAAGAGCCGTGCGCGGGCGCCGGGGCAGGGCTTCGCTCACGGTGCGCAGGGTTTCCACGGCCACATCGTGCTCCCACAGGTCCAGCGCGGCCAGGGCCGTTTCTTCCCAGGCCGGGGCCTGCTCAAAGGTGGGAGGGGTCTGCTCGAGGTGGGCCAGGGCTTGTTGGAGCGCCTCGCGGGCGGAAGGGGGGTCCTGTTGGAGGGCCGCCAGGCGGGCCTGCAGAGCCAGGAGGTATCCGTCCTTGGGCGTAGGGCGGCGCGCTTCTTCGGCAAGCCACGCTTCCAGACCTTCCAGGGCCTCCCTGGAGGGATCCAGGGTCAGGCTCAGGGAGGCCAGCAGCCTCTGGCGCCGGGTTTCAAGCGCGGTGCTCAACGCAGCGGGCTTCAGCCCTTGCAACCAGTGGCGGGCTTTGGGATATTGGAGCAAGGCCAGGGCCAGACCGGCGGCCTCCAGGGTCCAGTCCGGTCGCTCCTCAAGGCTGAGGGCATGCTCCATGGCGGTCAGCGCCGCCGGGTAATCGCCCAGGGCGGTGAAGCCGACACTCAGGCGTTGCCACTGGGAGGCTGTGGTTGCGGCTTCTCCTGCCGCTTCCAGGGCCTGCCGGGCTTCCTGACACTGGTCCAGGGCCAGCAGCGATTCGGCCCGCAGCAGGTGCAATTCGGCCAGGCCTTCGGCGGAAAGGTTTTCGGTGGCGCTGAAAACGCGCAAAGCCTGCTGGGCTTTTTCCAGCGCCAGGCCATGGGCGCCTTGCTGTTGGATGGCCTTCACCAGAGCGAGCCACCAGGTCAGGCGTCCGGGAGATTGCGCCTGCAGCGCCTGGGCGAGAGCCTGGGCCGCCAGGTCGGGCTCGCCCGCCTGGAGAAGCCGTTGCCCCACCGTGGCCAGGGTTTCGGGGGACAAAGGCGGCTGGTAGGTGGTGCGGAGCATGGTGAGCAGCACCTCGGCGGCCAAGGCTCGTTGGTCATTGGTCAGGTACACCTCGGCCAGTTTGAGAGGGAGGCGAGGGTCCACCGGAAAGGCTTTTTGCGCCCGTTCGAGCACCGGGGCGGCGTGGGTAAGCAGACCCAGCCGCTGAGCCAGGGCCGCGTACTCCAAGGCTTCCTCGGGGTTGGGGGGGCGGTTTTGGAAGGGGGCGGCGGCCACTTCCAGCGCCTTTTCGGCCAGACCGGCCCGGGCGTACGCCTGGGCCAGCAAGCGGGTGACCTCGGCGTCGTGCAGGGAAGCATCGCGCAGGTTTTCCAGCACGGCCGCGGCCAGAGAAGGCTGATCGGTGGCCAGGGCGGCCCGTGCCACGCCCTTGGCGGCTTTCCGCTGCAGGGCAGGGGTGGTGCTGTGTTCGCTGGCCTGGCGGTACAGGTCCAATGCCTGGTCGTGATCTCCGATGGCTTCCAGAGCGGCGGCCAGGGTGAGGCGTAACTCGGCGCGCAGATCGGCAGGTACAGCGTCGTCGTCCAACCAGGCCCGGTGCTGTTGCAGGGTGCGTACGACCAGCGTGGGCTCTTCGCCGGCCTCCAACACGGCGTGGGCGTATTGGAGGAGGAGATGCGGCGTGTTCGGCCCTCGCTGCATGGCCTGGGCTAGCAGGGGCACGGCCTGCCGGGGTTCCCCGGCTTGCAGATGGGCCTCGCCCAAAAGGGCTTTCAACCCGGTGAGGTCAGGTTGTCGCTGGTGGGCTTCTTCCAGGAGACTCAGGGCTTCGGCCACGCGTTGTAGTCGCAGCAGCGCCCGACCCAAATCCAGCACCAGGGCGGGATCCTTTTCGGGGTCGAGTTGGTAAGCCCTTTGCAGCGCGGGGAGCGCCTGGGCGACACGCCCCTGCTGGAGCAGTTCGCGGCCCAGGGCTGCCTGCAGGGGCGCGGCCTGGGGCAGGCTTTGGGCCGCCAGGCGTAAGGTTTCCAGGACTTCGTCGGCTTTGCCCTGTTGGCGCAGCACCCGCGCCAGGGCCAGATGGAGGTCGGGTTCCTGGGGAACCTGACGGATAGCCTCCCGGAGATGGCTCTCGGCTTCCTTGGCTTGTCCCTGGGCGGCCAGGACTTCGCCCAACAGGGCCAGACCTCGCGGTTCCCGAGGCACCTCCTCCAGCACGGCTTCAACGGTCTGCCGGGCCAGGTCGAGCCGTTCGGCATTCAGGGCCACCCGGGCCAGGGTGAGGCGGTCTTCCACCGAGGGGGAAGACGCTGCGGCCAGGGCCTCCTGCCAGGACTCCAGGGCTTCGTCCCAGTATTCGCCCAGGGTCAGCGCCTGGGCATAGGTTCGCCGACGGTGTAGGGTGGGGGCCAGGTGGAGGGCCAGGGCAGCGTGTTCCACGGCCTGGGCCACATTTTGGCTCCTCAGCGCGGCCTCGGCGGCCAGGTCATGCAGTCCGGCCCGCGTGGGGTGCTCCAGGAGGGCTTGATGAACCGCGTCCAGGGTGAGGCTGGGGCGGTTCAGGTCCAGGAAGAGGCGCGCCAAATCGGTGAGAAGGTCCACCGGGAGGGGCGTGTGCGTGGCTGCCTGGAGGGCCTCCCGGGCCCATTGAAGGGCCTGGGGCTCGCCCCGGGCTGCGCTCAGCCGCGCCGCGGCCAGGAGCAGGGCGGGATGTTGCGGCTTCTCGGGCAGCAAATGGTAGGCCGCTTCCAATTGTCCCAGGGCCAGGGTGGTCAGAATGCGGCGGGCCAGGTACAGCGGATCGCCGGGGAGCCCTTCGTTGGCCTGGGCCCAGGCGGTTTGGGCGGTGATGAGATCGCCCTGCTCTTGCGCCAGCAGCCCCAGCGCAGCGGCGACCTGGGCCTGAAACCGACGCCCCAACTCCCAGGCTTCACTGAGCCGCTGCCGGGCCGTTTCGGGGGCTTCGGGCAGGTGCAGCAGCCCCTGCATCCAGGCGGCGTAGGGCGGTGGGAGAGGGGCCTGCTCCCAGAGGGCGTGCAACGCCGAAAGCCACTGGGGATGTTGGTATGCCAGGTGTTCCAGGGCGCGGAGGCGTAGCGGGAGGGGCAGGCGCTGGAGCAGGGCAGCGATTTGGGCCTGTTGCGCGTCCAGAGGCAGCGGCAGGGCCAGCAGAGCCTGGGCCGCCAGGCGGAAACCTTCCCAGGGCGCGAGGGTGAGCAGGGTCTCTACCATGGCCGCACGATCGGCGGCCAGACTGTACGCCGCGGCGAAGGGCTCCCGCCACTTCGACCACGCGGATGGGTCGCCCAGCGTGGTGCCCAACTCGCCCCAGGAGCCGGTGAGGCGGCGTTGCTCGGTGAGCACCAGGGCCAACAGGGCCACAGTGCGGGCATCGCGCGGAGGCTGTTCCTGACGGCGAAAGACGGCGTAGGTGCGGGCAGCCTCCTGGCGCACTTCGGCCGGGGGCGCCTCATCCATGTGGAGAGGAAGGTCCAACAGCAGGCGCGTCAGGTGGCCCGGTGTCCAGCGGGTTGGCTCCGCTCCCAGGGCCTCCAGAGCCTTTTGGGCCAGGGGTGTGTCGCGCTGAAGCCCTTCCCATAGGATGGGGGTGCTTTGCAGGGCGGTGAAGACCAGCGCGCGGGCGTCTGCCGAAAGTGAGCGGACGAGTTGGGCGATGAAGGGCGTGGGCTGCATGGTCCCCTCCAAAAAGGGGGTCAGGCCAGGGCGGTGGAGGCCAGTTGGAAAGCCGTGTACATCAAAGCGACACCCAGGACGATGAGGAAAATGCCGATGCCGGTGGCGGTGCGCACCAGGTCGTTGAGGGTGCGCATCAGGGCCACCGCGTTGCCTACCATTCCCGAGACATCCTCCACGATGCCTTTTTGGGCTAGGCGGGCGGTGTGGGCGGCCAGGCGACGCACATCGCCGCTCATGGCGCGGAAGGTGAGCACGAAGACCCCGGCGCTGAAGGTCACCAGACCAAGGATAAAGAGCGCCGAGACCATGTAAAGTTGCAGGTCGGCCATACTGACGGTGGTCATGGAAAGCCTCCTCGAGCAGATGTGTGGACGGTTGTGGGGAGGGATGCAAGAAGTGTGCCAGACCAGGGTTCGGGGCAGGCGGCAGCGCAACGCGCCCTCTGGGAGAGGGGGAAGCGCGCCGCTCACCCGACTGAGGAGAGGTGGCGGGGCCTCAACGGCGGCACTTCGTATAGCTAGAAGAGGCGCCAAAAAAAGGCCACCCCGGCAGCACACTTAGCCGGGGTGGCCTGTCGCCATCGCGCCGCAAAGGTTAGCCCAGTTCGGCCAGCCGGGCGCGGAGTTTCTCCGCCTGGGCGCGGTAGGTTTCCAGTTTTTCGCGCTCCTTGGCTACCACATGCGGCGGCGCTTTCTTGGCAAAGGGGCCAGCTAGCAGGTTCTCAAGCCGGGCGATCTGGCTTTCCACTTCGCCCAGTTCTTTTTCCAGGCGCCGACGTTCCTCTTCTGGATCGGCCAGATCGGCCATGGGGAGATGAATGAGCACGGTGCCGGCGACGGCGGTGACATGCCCTTCGGGGGGCTGGGCCAGGGCCTCGGTGATGGTCACCCGCTCGTTGTCCAGCCAGGCCAGGGCGGCCAAGGGGGTGAGCATCTCCTGGAACAGGGCCGCGTCCTCACCGGCCACCACCACCGCGCCTAAGCGCTGACCCGGCTTCACCTTGTGCTCGGCGCGCAGGTTGCGGATGGCACGCACGGCCTCCTGGAAGCGGCGGAAGGCCTTCACTTTGGCCTCTTCCCACCCCTCGGCGGGGCGCGGTTCGGGCCAGGGGGCGATGATTAGGGCTTCGGGCCAGCCGCCCTCGGGGGTGAAGTGGGAGTTCTCCGGGCCGAAGCGTTGCTTCACCGCGGCTTTGAGGTGGCCCCACAACTCCTCGGTGATGTAGGGCGTGTAGGGGTGCAGCAACCGTAGGATGAGGTCGAGGACCTTCACCAGGGTCTGGGCGGTGTAGAAGGCCCGGTCGCCGCCTTCGGCCAGTTGGAGTTTGGCGGTCTCCAGATACCAGTCGGCAAATTCGTCCCAGAAGAATTCATAAATCTGGCGCCCGGCTTCCCCGTAAAGGTATTGCCCAAAGAGGCGGTTCACCTCACGGATGGTCTCTTGCAGGCGGGCCCAAATCCAGGAATCGGCCAAGGTCCACGCCGGGGCGCCTTGGGGCGCATCGGGGGCCTTCTCCAGGGCGCTGATGACGAAGCGTCCCGCGTTCCAGACCTTGTTGGCGAAATTCCGGTTGGCCTCGACCTTCTTCAGGCTGAGGTTGACATCGTTGCCCGGCGAGGACCCGACCAGCAGGGTGAAACGCAGCGCGTCGGCGCCGTACTGCTCCACCACTTCCAGGGGGTCGATCACATTCCCCTTGGTCTTGGACATCTTCTGGCCGTGTTCGTCGCGCACCAGGCCATGGAGGTACACAATGTGGAAAGGCACCTCACCGGTGAACTCCAGCCCCATCATGATCATACGGGCCACCCAGAAAAAAAGGATGTCATAGCCCGTTTCCATGATGGTGGTGGGGTAGAAGTAGCGCAGGTCCGGGGTTTCCTCAGGCCAGCCCAAAGTGGAGAAGGGCCACAGGGCCGAGGAGAACCAGGTGTCCAGGACATCAGGGTCCTGCTGCAGGTCCACTTCGTGGCCGTAGTGTTCGCGGGCCATGGCCTGGGCTTCTACTGCGTTGCGGGCGACAAAGATTTCGCCGTCGGGCCCGTACCAGGCCGGGATACGGTGCCCCCACCACAGTTGGCGACTGATGCACCAGTCCTGGATGTTCTCCAGCCAGTGGTAGTAAACCTTGGTGAAGCGCTCGGGCACGATGCGGATCCGGCCTTCGCGCACAGCTTTCAGGCCGGCTTCGGCCAGAGGCTTCATCTTGACGAACCACTGGGTGGAGATCATGGGCTCGATAAGGGTGCTCCCCCGCTGGGAGACGGGCACCTGGTGCCGGTGGGGTTTCTCGTCCAGCACCAGCCCGGCGGCGCGCATGTCCTCCCAGAGTTTCTCCCGGGCTTCGAAGCGGTCCAGCCCGGCGTAGGGGCCGCCGTTTTCGTTGACCCGCGCCTGCTTGTCGAAGATGCTGATGATGGGCAGGCTGTGCCGCTGGCCGATTTCGTAGTCGTTGGGGTCGTGGCCGGGGGTGATCTTCAGCGCCCCCGTGCCGAACTCGCGGTCCACATACTCGTCGGCGATGACCGGGATGCGCCGGCCCAGCATGGGCACGATGACCTCTTTGCCGATGTACTTTTGGTAGCGTTCGTCTTTGGGATGGACGGCCACGGCCGTGTCGCCCAGGATGGTCTCGGGGCGGGTGGTGGCCACCGGGATGTAGTCACCGCTGCCGTCGGCCAGCATGTACTTGAAGAAGTATAGTTTGCCCTCGACTTCTTTGTGCTCGACTTCCAAGTCCGAGACCGCGGTTTGGAGTTTGGGGTCCCAATTGATCAGTCGCGGGCCGTGGTAGATAAACCCTTTGCGGTAGAGGCGGACAAAGGCCTCTATCACCGCCTGATAGAGGTCCGGGTCCAGCGTGAACTTTTCGCGGCTCCAATCACACGAGGCGCCCAGGCGCCGGATTTGGGTGGTGATGCGCTTCTGGTATTTTTCTTTCCACGCCCAGGCGTGTTCCAGGAACTTCTCGCGGCCCAGGTCGTGGCGGGTGAGGCCCTTTTTCGCCAGGTCCAACTCCACCATGAGTTGGGTGGCGATGCCGGCGTGGTCAGTGCCGGGGACCCAGAGGGCGGCCTTGCCAGCCATGCGTTGCTGGCGGGTCATCAGGTCCTCCAACGAAACGAACATGGCGTGGCCCAGGTGCAGTTCGCCGGTCACATTGGGCGGGGGCATGGAAATGACGAAGGGCTCGATGTTGGGGTCGAAGTCGGGCTTGCGGGGGTCGTTGCGCGGCTGGAAGTAGCCCCGCTCTTCCCACATTCGATAAATACGCGGTTCCACCGAACGGAAGTCGTAACGCTTGGGCAGTTCGTAGGGCATGGGGTCCTCCTGGTGTTAGCAGTTAGCGGTTAGCAGCCGACAATTAGCTGTTGGCGGTTGGCGGCGTGTGGGGGGCGCCCTGTGTATGGCACACCGCACCTTGCACTCACAACGAAAAACGCCCTTTCGTCCCATGAGGACGAAAGGGCGTGATCTTCCGCGGTACCACCTCACTTCGCCGGGGCCTTACGGCGCCCGACGCACTCATTCCCCGACGGGCTGTGCAGGCCGATCAGGGCTTCGCTGTAACGGGCTCACCCGGGCCGGTCTACTCACCGCCCGCACAGGGCGGCTTTCTTCGGCCAGCCCCTCCGGGCGACCTTCGGCGGGTGGTGC
>DUEP01000048.1 GCA_011176535.1 Anaerolineae bacterium
CGGGTGACAAATGTCATATCCTCGGCCTGAGTTTCCTTCTCCAGGAGGAGCACGATGTCCTTTGTGGTACGTTGGTTGATCAATGCCCTGACGCTGTTCGTGGCCGTCAAACTGGTGCCCGGGATTCATCCTCAAACCGAACACTGGACCGCGTTCTTGTGGCTGGGGTTGATTTTTGGCCTGGTCAACGCTTTGTTGCGTCCGGTGTTGAAGCTCCTGACCTGCCCTTTCATTTTGCTCACTTTGGGGCTGTTCACCCTGGTGATCAACGCTTTGCTCTTCTGGCTGGCCGGTTGGATCGGCTGGCATTTTGGTGTGGGGTTCCGGGTGGAGAGTTTCTGGGCGGCTTTGTTAGGGGCGTTGGTGAGTTCCCTGGTTTCTATAGCCGTCGCCCTGTTCATCCGGGATGAGGCAAACCGGGGGAGGGGCGTGATAGAATAAAAACGGCCAGTTGTTGCCAGCCCGAGGCCCTCTGGCGGATTCCCCTGGGTAGGAGGTGAACGATGGTGCTCGCCGATGTTCGCCCTTCGCCGCTGGCCGGTCAGTGGTATCCGGCCTCTCCTTCGGCCCTGGCGCAGATGGTGGACCACTTTTTGGACCGTGCCCAAGAGGCCATGCCGGCGTTGACGGGAGAGGTGGTGGGCTTGGTTGCCCCTCATGCCGGTTATCTCTACTCCGGGCCGGTGGCGGGGTACGCTTTTGCCGCGGTGCGCGGCCGGGCCTATGACTTGGTGGCCGTGGTGTCTCCCATGCATTATCCGGCCCGGGGGCCTTTGTTGACCTCCGGCCACCAGGCCTATGCCACCCCGTTGGGCCCTGTGCCAGTGGATCAGACGGCGGTGGACGCCTTGAGCACTTGTTTGCGGGAGCGATACGGCCTTTCGATTTTCCCCGTCCGCGAAGATACGGAGCACGCTTTGGAGATCGAACTGCCTTTCTTGCAGCGGGCGCTGGCTCAACCGTTTCGTCTGTTGCCCGTGATGGTACGTGACCAGTCGCGGGCGGTGGCGGAGGGTCTGGGGCATGCGCTGGCCGAGGTGCTGCGGGAGCACAACACCCTGCTGGTGGCCAGCACGGATCTCTCGCACTACTATCCGCAGCCTGTGGCCGAGGCCCTGGACCACGAGATGCTGCGCCGCATCGAGGCCTTTGACCCCGAAGAAGTGTTCCGCGCCGAGGAGGAAGGCAAAGGCTTTGCCTGCGGCAAGGGAGCCCTGGCCGCCGTGATGTGGGCCGCCCGGGACCTGGGGGCCACCCACGCCCAAGTGTTGCACTACGCCACCTCGGGCGATACCTCCGGAGACTACAGTGCCGTGGTCGGTTATGGGGCCGCGGTGTTCCTGAATTGAGTGGACTGTGACGATGCTCCTCAACTTTTCTCTCATCTTTTTCCTCATCGCTCTCAACGGCTTTTTCGTCTCGGTGGAGTTTGCCGTGGTGGCGGCGCGCAAGGCGCGCCTGGAGACCTTGGCCATGCCGGACAGTCGCGCTGCTGCCATTGTGCGCACCTGGCTGGAAAGCCCTGCCGCCCGCGACCGGCTCATCGCGGCTGCGCAACTGGGCATCACCATCGTCAGCCTGGCTTTGGGCGCTGTGGGGGACCGCACTTTCGAGGCCCTGCTGGCGCCGTTGTTCCACGATCTGGCCTTGCCGCCGGCCCTGGCCTTGGTGAAGCGCGTGTTGCCGGTGGTGCCGTTAGCCGCTTCGTTGACCTTGGTCACCATCCTCCATGTGGTGTTTGGCGAGCAGGTGCCCAAGGTGGCTGCCCTGCACGCCCCGGAACGCTTCGCGCTGTTGGCGGCGCAGCCCATGTACCTTTTTGCCCGCACTTTCCACTGGTTCGTGGTTGCCCTGGATTGGGCCACGCAGATGGTGTTGCGCCTGCTGGGGCTGGATACTTCGCAGGTGAGCCACGGCACGGTGTACACCCTGGAGGAACTCAAGCAAATTGTGGCCGAGTCGGGAGAGGTCGGCGTGATCCCTGCCGAGGGTGGCGAGATTCTGCACGCCGTGCTGGACTTCGGCGAACTGGTCGTCCGACAGGTTATGGTGCCGCGCACCGAGATCATCGCCCTGCGCGCCGAGACGCCCTTGCGGGAGGTGCTCCGCCTGGCTGCCCAACATGGCGTGACCAAATTCCCCGTCTACGGCAGGGATCTGGACGACATCCTGGGGATTTTGCACATCAAGGATTTGCTGCGGCATCTGGAGGATCCGGCCTTCGAGCGGCTCACTGCTCAGGAGTTCGCCCGCGAAGCCCTGTTCGTGCCCGAAACGTTGCCTGTCAACGCGCTGCTGGTTCAGTTCCGCGAACGGAAGCAGCACATCGCCATCGTCATCGACGAGTATGGCGGCACCGCCGGGCTGGTGACTCTGGAAGACCTCATCGAGGAAATTGTGGGCGACATTGAGGACTTCTTCGACCGCTCCGCCGGCCCGGCGATCCAGCCGCTGCCCGATGGCAGCGTGCTCATCGACGGCCTGACCCTGATCGAGGATGTGAACGGAAAGTTGGGGTTGCATCTGGAAGACCCCAACTACGATACCATTGCCGGTTATGTGCTGGGTCGCCTGGGGCACATCCCCAAGACGGGGGAGGCGGTCGAGTTGGCTGACGGGCGACGGCTGCGGGTGCTGGCCATGGACGGCTTACGCATCGCCAAGTTGCGCCTGGAGCAGGCCGTCCACCCGCAAAACGAACCCGAAGAGGCCCAGGCGGAAGGATGACCCCAACGCGCTTTGTGGAAGTCGTCGTGTACGCCCCCCGTGTGTTGGGGGCGTTTCATTACCATGTGCCTCCCGCGTTGGCCGGGGCCGTGCAGGTGGGCCAACTGGTGGAGGTGCCCTTTGGTCGCCAGCGCATGCACGGCGTGGTGGTCGCCGAGGTCGAGACGCCCGAGGTGCCGGTGACCCGGCCGGTAACCGCTGTGGTGGACCCCGAGGCCGTGCTCACCCCGGCGCAGATTGCCCTGGCCCGCCGGATGGCCGAGGCCATGCTGGCCCCTCTGAGCGCCTGCGTGGCCCTCATGCTGCCGCCAGGGGTGGCCCAGCAGGCCGAGCGCGAGTACGCCCTGACGCCCGAGGCACCTGCCGAGCCACCCGCCGACCTTGGCCCCACCGCCCGTCGCTTGCTGGCCCTCTTGCGCGAGCGCGGCCCGTTGCGCAGCCGCCAGATCGACCGTCGCATGCCCCGCCGGTTGTGGCAACCGGCGGCCGAGCGCCTGTTACGCCGGGGGTGGCTCATCGCCCGCCCGGTGCTGGCCCGGCCCCGTGTGC
>DUEP01000049.1 GCA_011176535.1 Anaerolineae bacterium
ACGTAGTTCTCGCCTTCCCCCAGCCCCACCCGCACGCCCTTCCGCAGCCCCACGCCCTCGCCCACGCCGTAAGACGCTCACTCTCTGCTATAATTGGCCTCGATGACTCAGCCAAACCCACACCAAACCTTTCGCCCGGTCACCATCCCCCGGCGTGGGGAGGCCTACGCCTGGGCCAGCACCCTGCTCCTCCTGGGCGGCATGGCCTTGTGGACGCTGCTCGCCAACACCTCCCCACCGTGGCCCTTCTGGCTGCTGACCGCCTTTTTCAGCTTGAGCGCCCTGAGCATCAGCCTGGGCAACTGGATGGACCGCCGCACCCTGCTGCGCCTGCAGCCCGACGGCGTGTTCTTCACCAACGGCCTGCGGCGCGTGTTCCTGCCCTGGGAAGTCATCCACAGTGTGCGGATATCGCCCGACGAATTCGGCAAGCGCGTGCACATCCTCGGCCAGGGTGGACACTTCACCTTCCGCACCCTATCCCAGGTCAAAGTGGCTGGCCGCGTGCAGGGTGCCTTTGGCTTCACCGAGGGCGACGAGATTCTGTCGCACATCCTTTCCGCCGCTGGACTGGAGCAGCAGGAAACATCGGGCGAGGAACGCTATTACGGTCGTTAGCCCTGCTCCGAGGTCCAGCCCCCTTTGCCCGGACCTCGGGAGAGCCGTGCTCTCCCGCTTTTTCTGTTATCCCCGGATTTCGGGAGGTTTTCATGAATGTGCGTAAGATGAGCATCGACCAGCAGGTCGTCTACCTCATGCAAGGCACAAACTACGGCGACGAGACCTTGAAAGAGCAAATGGCCAAAGAACTGCGAGAGCGGCTCATCGAGGCCGAAAAGGAAGGACGCCCGCTACGGGTGTACTGCGGCTTCGACCCCCGCACTTCGGACCTGCACTTAGGCCACACCGTGCCCATGCGCAAACTGCGCCAGTTCCAGGAACTGGGCCACGAGGTGATCTTCCTCATCGGGAATTACACTTCCCTCATCGGCGACCCCTCGGACAAGGACAAACTGCGCCCCCAACTCACCCCTGAAGAGGTCGAGGCCAACGCCCGCACCTACGCCGAGCAGGCGTTCAAAATCCTGGACCCCGAGAAAACCATCATCGAGTACAACGCCAAATGGCTTTCCAAACTCACCTTCGCCGACCTGATCAAACTCGGCTCGTTGTTCACCGTGCAGCAGTTCCTCACCCGCGAGAACTTCCGCAAGCGCTGGGAAAAAGGCGACCCCATCTACCTGCACGAGACCTTTTACGCCATCATGCAGGGTTACGATGCCTACATGCTGCGCGCCGATGTGCAGGTGGGCGGCACGGACCAGTTGTTCAACATTGTGACCGCGGCCCGCAAACTGATGACCGCCCTGGGTGCGAAGCCCAACATCGCCATCATCCTGGACATTTTGCCCGGCACCGACGGGGAGATCAAGATGTCCAAATCCCTGGGCAACCACATCCCCCTGCTGTCCACCCCGGAGGATATGTACGGCAAATTGATGAGCATCCCCGACAAGGCCATGGGCGCCTACATGCGGCTGCTCACCCGCTGGACGCCGCCGGAAATCGAAGACCTGGAGCGCGGCATGGCCGAAGGGCGGTTGAACCCCCGCGATGTGAAGATGAAACTGGCCCGCGAAATCGTGGCCATCTACCACGGCGAGGAAGCGGCTCAGCGCGCCGAGGAGCATTTCGTGCGCGTGTTCCAAAAGCACGCGCTGCCCAAAGAGATCCCCGAGTACCGTTTGCAGGCGGAGCAAACCCTGCTGGAGGTGATGGTGGACGCTGGGCTGGTGAAGAGCAGGAGCGAAGGGCGCCGTTTGGCCAAACAGCGCGGCGTGCGCCTGGACGGTGAGGTGGTGGCCGAAATCGAGCAGCCGGCCCGCCCCGGCGTGTTACGCGTGGGCAAGCGCAAGTTCCTGCGGCTGGTGGCAGGGTAGCCCTCCTCGGCAGGGACATCCCATTGAGGGAAACGGCAGCGATGCGCTTCCACAGCCGCCCTTTTCGCCCAGAGGGCCAGGAAAGGGTTCGCGCCCTGGTTTTGGAAGGCCTGGCTGAGCATTGGGGCGTTCTGGATCCCACCGCCAACCCGGATCTGGAGAACGTCGCTGCCGCCTATCGCCAGGGGTGCTTCCTGGTGGTCTGGCAAGACGGTGAAATTGTGGGCACCGGGGCCTTGCTCCCCCGGGGAGGGCACATCGTGGAAATCGTGCGGGGCTCGGTACGCCGGGAGTGGCGCCGACGAGGCATCGGCAAGGCCCTCTTGCACGCTTTATGCCGGGAGGCCCAACGCCGTGGTGTCCGTCAGTTGGTTCTGGAGACCACAGCCACCTGGCACGATGCGATCGCCTTCGACCGCGCGTTGGGCTTCAAGGAAACGCGCCACGCCGACGGCAATATGTACTTTGCCCTTCCGGTGAACGCCTGCACCCGCTGGGATTGAGCCCAAAGCAAACCTTCTCGCAACGCGATATATCTTCCATGCTCTACATTGACGGTTCCCACGGCGAAGGCGGCGGCCAGATTCTTCGTACGGCGTTAGCCCTGAGCCTGCTGTTGCAGCGCCCCATCCGGGTGACCAACATCCGCGCCGGGCGGAGCAAGCCGGGCCTGCGGCCCCAACACCTGGCCGCGGTGCAGGCCGCCGCCCGCATCGGCCAGGCTCAGGTGGAAGGTGCGTCTCCGGGCAGCCAGGAGATCACCTTTCATCCCCAGGGCGTGCGCGGAGGGAATTACCACTTCGCCATTCCCACCGCAGGAGCCGCCACCCTGCTGTTGCAAACGGTGCTCCTGCCCCTGGCCCTGGCCGGGGAGACCTCGACCCTGCGCCTGCAAGGCGGCACTCACGTTCCGTGGAGCCCCACCTACGAGTACCTGGCCTGGCACTTTGCGCCTTTCGTGGAGCGGTTAGGGTTGCGCCTGCGGGTGCAACTGGTGAAGGCTGGCTTCTACCCCAAAGGCGGCGGGGAGATGATCGTGCACATCCGTCCGGCCGAGGAACCGCTACGGCCCCTGCGGTTGACCGAGCGCGGGGCGTTGCTGCGGGTGCGGGGGCTCTCGGCCGTGGCCAACCTACCCGATCACATCCTGCGACGCCAGAAACACCAGGCGCTCCGCCGCCTGCAGGGGCTTCCCTGTCCGCTCAAGGTGCGCAGCGAGCGCCTACCTTCGCCGGGCCAGGGCACGGTGGTGGTGCTGCGGGCCGAGGCCGAGCAGGGCGCCGGTTGCTTCACGGCCTTAGGCGCCAAAGGCAAACCGGCCGAACGGGTGGCCGACGAGGCCGCCCACGCCCTGTTGGCCTATCTGGAAAGCCACGCCGCGGTGGATGCGCACCTGGCCGACCAGATTCTGCTCCCCCTGGCCTTTGCCGCCGAGCCCTCCGTGTTCACCACCGAAGCGATCACCAACCACCTGCGCACCCTGGCCTGGTTGCTGGAAACCTTCGGCGTGGCTCGCGTTCTCCTTGACGAAGGCCCGCCCCCACGGGTCGAAGTGCATCCGCTTTCCGCCTGAGCGCATCTCCCATCCCTATCCTCGCGAGGCACCATGAACCTTCGTCGGCTGGTCCAAACCCACTTTGGCCTCCATCTTACGCTTCAACAATGCGCCGCGCTGGAGACCTACAAACAGGAACTCTTGGGCTGGAACCAGCGCGTCAACCTCACCGCCATTCGCGAGCCCGAGGCGGTGGACGCCAAGCACTTTCTGGACTCCCTCAGTTGTTTGCGCGTCCTGGGGCGCCGTCCTGAACAACGCATCGTGGATGTGGGCACCGGGGCAGGATTCCCGGGCCTGGTGCTGAAAATCGCCTGCCCCTCCTGGGAGGTGACCCTGGTCGAAGCCGTGGGCAAAAAGGTGGCCTTTTGCCGCCACATCGTCGAAACCCTGGGCCTGGAGGGGGTAGAAGTGCTCCACACCCGCGCCGAGGAACTGGGGCACGATCCCGCCCACCGCGAAGCCTACGATTGGGCCGTAGCCCGCGCGGTGGCCCGCCTGCCCATCCTGGCCGAATATCTGCTGCCTTTGGTGCGCGTGGGCGGTGCCATGCTGGCCCAAAAAGGCGAAACCGGGCCGGCCGAGGCCCAGGAAGCGGAATACGCCATCCGCGTTCTGGGCGGCGAACTGGACCGTGTGGTTCCCGTAGAAGTCCCTGGCGTGGCCGAAGACCGCTACCTCATCGTGGTGCGCAAAGTGGCCCCCACCCCGGCCAGGCTCCCGCGTCGGGCCGGCGTCCCGGCCAAACGCCCCCTGCTCCCGCCGAAAAAGGGGGCCTGATGGGCTCCGGCCTACCGTCACCTTCGCCATGATATAATCGATACCCCATGAAGCCCTGACGGGCTTCCCAAACCCGGTAAGGAAGAACAACAAACGCTATGGAAATCACCTGGTACGGCCATTCCTGCTTTCGTCTCACCCAGCGAGGCCTGGCCTCGGTGGTCACCGATCCCTACAACCACACGGTGGTGGGCTACAGCCCCCTGAAACTCAAAGCCGATGTGGTCACCATCAGCCACGACGCTCCGGGCCACAACCACCTCAAAGCCGTGCACGGGGTGCGCTATGTGGTGCGCGGCCCCGGCGAGTACGAAATCGGCGGCGTATTCATCACCGGCGTGCGCACCAACGGTAGGCGCCGCAAAGAGGGCGAGCCGCTCAACACCCTCTATGTGATTGACTTCGACGGCGTCACCGTGGCCCATCTGGGGGATCTGCGCCGCGTGCCCACCCAGGCCGAAGTGGAGGCCCTGGGCCCTGTGCATGTGCTCCTGCTTCCGGTGGGCGGTGGGGGCAGCCTCACGCCGGCCAAAGCCGCCGAGGTGGTCAACCTCCTGGAGCCGGGGATCGTGATACCCATGCACTACAAAACCCCCAATTCCCCGTTGGACCTGGCTCCCCTTTCCCGGTTCCTCAAGGAAATGGGGGTGGCTGATAAAGAGCCGCTCCCCTCGCTCAAGGTCAGGCCCTCTTCGATTCCCGACGAGACCCAGGTTGTGGTCCTCGCTTATCGACGATAACCCAAGGAGGTCTCGTGACGGTCAAACTCATCATGACTTGGGACATCCTGCCCGGCCGCGAACAGGAATACTTCGAATTCGTGGTGCAGGAATTCATCCCCGCCATGCAACGCATGGGGTTACAGCCCAGCGAAGCCTGGTTCACCGTATATGGCGAAGGGCCGCAGATCACCACCGTGGCCCTGGCTCCCTCCCTGAACATGGTGCGCAGCGTCGTCCACTCCTCTGCCTGGAAGGACCTCGAGAACCGCTTGCTGGAGTTCGTGACGAACTACCGCTACAAAATTGTGCGCGCCCGCTCGGGATTTCAGTTTTGAGATCGACCCCCCTGCTACACAACCCAGGCCTATGCCCTCCCCAATAGCCCAACAGTTGTTGGAATGGTACGCCCGGCGCCGGCGCAGCCTCCCCTGGCGTGACCATCCTGATCCCTACGCGGTGCTGGTGGCCGAGGTGATGGCCCAGCAAACGCGTTTGGAAACGGTGCTGCCTTACTTTCAACGGTGGATGGCCCGCTTCCCGACGGTGGAGGCCCTGGCCCGCGCCGAGGACCAAGAGGTCCTCGCCTTGTGGGAAGGGTTGGGCTATTACCGTCGCGCCCGCCATCTGCATCGTGCTGCCCGGGAAATCGTCGCCCGCCACGACGGGCATGTGCCTGCCGACCCTCGCGACCTGATGGCCCTGCCCGGCATCGGGCCATACACCGCCGCCGCCGTGGCCTCCATCGCCTTTGGCCGCGATGTCCCCGTGGTGGACGGCAATGTGCTGCGCGTGTTCGCCCGCCTGTTTGCCGTAGAAGCCCCCGTGGACACCGCTGCCGGACGGCGGACGATAGAACGCCTGGCGGCCGAACATTTGCCCCCCGGTCAGGCGTCGGCTTACAACCAGGCTCTGATGGACCTGGGCGCCCAGATTTGCACGCCGCGCCAGCCCCAATGCGCCCGGTGCCCCCTGCGCGACCTTTGCCGCGCCTACGCCCAGGGCGAGCCCACGGCCTACCCCCGCCGCAAGCCCAAGCGCCCCACGCCCCACTACACTGTGACCGCGGCTGTCATCCGCCGCGACGGGCAGGTGCTCCTGGCCCAGCGCCCGGCCGAGGGTTTGCTGGGCAACCTGTGGGAGTTTCCCGGCGGCAAGGTAGAGCCCGGCGAATCCTTGGAAGAGGCCCTGGTACGGGAAATCCACGAAGAACTGGCCGCCACCGTGCAGGTCGAGGCGCCTTTTGGCGTCTATCGTCACGCGTACAGCCACTTCAAAGTAACACTGCACGCTTTTCTGTGCCGTCTGGTGGCGGGCGAACCGCGCCCCGTGGAGGCCCAGACCGTGCGCTGGGTGCCTTTGGCCGCGCTGGACGAGTTTCCCATGGGCAAAATCGACCGGCGCATCGCCCGGCGGCTCCAAAAAGAAGCTGCCCGCTCTTGAAAGGGGATCGCCCCCATGACCACAAAGGATTTCTTCGACGACGAGCACCTGGCCGCCCTGCGGGAACGCATGGTGCGCGAGCAAATCGAAGCACGGGGCGTCACCGACCGCCGCGTGTTGGAGGCCATGCGTCGGGTACCCCGCCACCTCTTCGTGCCGCCGGAATACCGCGATGCGGCCTACAGCGACGGCCCGCTGCCCATCGGCCACGGGCAGACCATTTCACAGCCTTACATCGTGGCCTACATGACCGCTCTGCTGCACTTGAAGGGCGACGAAAAGGTGCTGGAAATCGGCACCGGCTCAGGGTACCAGGCCGCGGTGCTGGCTCACCTGGCCCGGGAGGTGCACACCGTAGAACGCATCCCCGCCCTAGCCGACCGGGCCGAAGGCCTGCTGCGCCGCCTGGGCCTCACCAATGTCACCGTGCATCGAGGCGACGGCACCTTAGGACTGCCGGAGTTCGCGCCTTACGATGCCATTCTGGTCACCGCTGCGGCTCCTAAAGTCCCCCAAAGCCTGCTCGACCAACTGGCCGATGGCGGACGGCTGGTCATCCCCGTGGGGAGCCATGGCGTGCAATACCTGGAACGCTGGCGACGGTTGGGCGACGCCTTTCGCCGTCAGGTGTTGGACGCCGTGGCTTTCGTCCCCCTTATCGGCCAGGAAGGTTGGGGGAACGCCTGACCCCAGGGATCAGCCCATCCCCCAATTCCCACTGCCCGGTGGCCCCCTTGGGCAGGGCCGGAACCAGAGGGAGGTCTCACCCCTTCGGCTCAGCCCCTGCCCTGTCTATGCTATAATTTAGGAAAAAACCGGGGCAAGCCACCCACCGACCAGCGAGGAGGACACGAAATGACGGTTTCTACTATACCGCAACCAGCGAAAGTCCAGCCCGCGCGGCAAGACCCCTATCGCCCTGAACATCATGTGCGCATCCTCACGGCGGCCAGCCTGTTCGACGGCCACGACGCCGCCATCAACCTCATGCGCCGCATCATGCAACAAACGGGCGCCGAAGTCATCCACCTGGGGCACAACCGCTCGGTGGCCGAATTGGTCAAGGCGGCGGTCGAGGAGGACGTCCAAGGCGTCGCCGTGACCTCTTACCAGGGCGGCCACATGGAGTTCTTCACCTACCTGCGCCAGCGCCTCAACGAATTGGGCCTGGCGCAGGTGCGTGTTGTGGGGGGCGGTGGGGGCACCATCCTCCCCAGCGAAATCGAAGAACTGGCCCAGCACAACATCCGCATCTACTCTCCCGACGATGGGCGCTTCATGGGCTTGCAAGGGATGATCAACGATGTGCTGCAACAATGCGATTTCGACCCACCCAACCTCTTCGCCGAAGACCCCAAAGCCCTGCAAGCCCTGCTGGAGGGCGAGGTGCGCTACCTGTCTCGCGCTATCACGCTGGCCGAGAACCATCCCGAAACCTGGAAGCCCTGGCGCGAACGGCTGGAGGCCATGGCCGCCTCCAACGGCCACCGAAAAATGGTGCCGGTGGTCGGGTTCACCGGCACCGGCGGCGCTGGCAAATCCACCGTGGTGGACGAGTTCGTGCGCCGCTTCATCACCGAGTTCCCCGACAAAAAAGTGGCCATCATCTCGGTGGACCCGACCCGACGCAAGACCGGCGGCGCGCTCCTGGGCGACCGCATCCGCATGAACGCCATCTACAACGAGCGGGTGTTCATGCGCAGCATGGCCACTCGCGGCAGTTCGGGCGCCCTTTCGGCCGCAGTGCACGAAGCCGTGGACCTGGCGAAACTGGCTGGCTACGACCTGGTAGTCGTGGAATCCACCGGCATCGGGCAGGCGGACATCGAAATCGTCACCCTGGCCGATGTGGCCGTCTATGTGATGACGCCGGAATACGGCGCGGCCACTCAGTTGGAAAAAATCAACATGCTGGACTACGCCGACATCGTCATCGTCAACAAATTCGACAAGCCCGGCGCCGAGGACGCCCTGCGCGATGTGCGCAAGCAGTACCGACGCAACCACATGCGCTTTGAAGAGCCAGACGAAGCGCTGCCCGTTTACGCCACCATGGCCTCGTACTTCAACGACATCGGCATGGACACGGCCTACCGGGGCATCCTCGACCAACTGGCCGCCAAGACGGGGATGGCCTTCCCTACCGAGTATCCGGCGGAGTATCGGCTGCCCAAGAAGAGTTACCTGCTGCCCCCAGAGCGGGCGCACTACTTAGGCGAAATCGCCAACACCATCGAGAAGTACAACCGCGAGACCGAGGAGCAGGCCGAACGGGCCCGCAAGTGGCAGAGCCTGCTGAAAACCATTGCCTCGCTCAAGGAGCGTGGCAGCGACCCGGCCCTCATCGAGGCCCTGGAAGCCGAAGCCGAGGAAGTCGCCCGGCAACTAGACCCCGAGGTGCGGGAGAAGTTGGAACACTGGGACGAAAAGACGGCCCGTTACCAGGAAGAGACCTTCCGCTATCAGGTGCGCGACCGGGTTATTGAACAGCCCATGTACAAGGAGACCCTCTCGCACACCAAAATCCCCCGCATCGTCATGCCGAAACTGCACGACTGGGGCGACCGGGTGCGCTGGGAACGCCAGGAAAACGCGCCGGGCGAGTTCCCTTACACCGCCGGGGTGTACCCGCTGAAAAACCCCGACGAGGAACCCATCCGCATGTTCGCCGGGGAGGGCACGCCGGAGCGCACCAACCGCCGCTTCCACTACCTGGCCTACAGTCACCCCTTCAAGCGCCTCTCCACGGCCTTCGATTCGGTGACGCTCTACGGCCACGATCCGGCCGAGCAGCCCGACATCTACGGCAAAATCGGCAACTCCGGCGTCAGCGTGGCCACGGTGGACGACGCCAAGAAACTGTACTCTGGCTTCGATCTGGCCCACCACCACACCTCGGTTTCGATGACCATCAACGGCCCAGCGCCAATGATGCTGGCCTTCTTCTTCAACGCGGCCATCGACCAGCAGGTGGAGAAGTACATCCGCGAGCACGGCCTGGTGAAAGAAGCCGAGAAGCGCATCGAAGCGTACTTCGCCAGCCGCGGCGTCCCCCGCCCGCGCTACCACGGCGACCTGCCCCAGGGCCACGACGGATTAGGGCTGATGCTCCTGGGCATACCAGGGGACGAGGTGGTCCCGCGGGAGGTGTACGAGAACATCAAAGCGGACACCCTCCGCCGGGTCCGGGGCACGGTTCAGGCCGACATCCTCAAAGAAGACCAGGCCCAAAACACGGCCCTGTTCTCCATCGAATACTCCCTGAAGTTGATGGCCGACATTCAGGAATACTTTGTGCGCCATGGCGTGCGCAATTTCTATTCGGTGTCCATCTCGGGCTACCACATCGCCGAAGCCGGGGCCAACCCCATCACCCAACTGGCCTTCACCCTGGCCAACGGGTTCACCTATGTGGAACTCTACCTAGCCCGCAGCCTGCCCCTGGACGACTTCCTGCGCAACTTCTCCTTCTTCTTCTCCAACGGCATGGACGCCGAGTACGCCGTCATCGGTCGGGTGGCGCGGCGCATCTGGGCCAAGGCCATCCGCTACTTGTACGGCGGCGACGAGCGCAGCCAGAAACTGAAGTATCACATCCAGACTTCGGGCCGCAGCCTGCACGCCCAGGAACTGGCCTTCAACGACATCCGTACCACCCTGGAGGCGCTGTACGCCATCATGGACAACTGCAACAGCCTGCACACCAACGCCTACGACGAAGCCATCACCACGCCCACCGAGGAATCGGTGCGCCGGGCTGTCGCCATCCAACTGATCATCAACCGGGAATATGGGCTGACGCAGAACTACAACCCGATGCAGGGCTCCTACTACATCGAATACCTGACCGATCTGGTCGAGCAGCGGGTGCTGGAAGAGTTTCGCGCGCTGGATCGGCGCGGCGGCGTGCTGGGCGCCATGGAACGCATGTACCAGCGCTCCAAGATTCAGGAGGAATCGCTGTACTACGAGCGGATGAAAGAAAGCGGCGAGTGGCCCATCATCGGCGTCAACACCTTCTTGGGACCCGACGGCTCGCCCATTCAGGTTCCCGACGAAGTCGTCCGCTCAACGGAGGAGGAGAAGCGCCAGCAAATCGAGAACCTGCACCTTTTCTGGAAACGCAACGAGCGGGAGACGGAACGCTGGAAAGACGAACTGCGCCGCGCCGCCCGCCAGAACCGCAATGTGTTCGAAGTGCTCATGGAAGCGGTGAAGCACCTCTCCATCGGGCAGATCACCAACTTGTTCTACGAAGTCGGCGGCGGGTATCGCCGCAACATGTAATCCGGTCGAGAGCCAAACCGTGTATCAAGCGTTCCCATCGCCTGATACACGGTTTTCTTTAACCCCCGCCCTCGTGCTATAATGGCTTTCCACGGGGGCGGAGTGCTTTTGGGGCCTCGTCGCCCACCACAAAAACTGTGCCCACCGATGAACGAAACCACGAGGTGATGCGCCCATGTCTTTTGTGCATTTGCATGTGCATTCGGAATACTCCCTCCTGGACGGCCTGAGCAAAATCAAGGACCTGGTCCACGCGGCCAAAGAGATGGGGATGCCCGCCGTGGCCCTGACCGACCACGGCGTGATGTACGGCGCCGTCGAGTTCTGGGACGCGGCCACTGCCGCAGGGATCCGGCCCATCCTCGGCATGGAAGCCTACCTGGCCGCCCGCCGAATGCACGACCGGGACCCCAAAGAAGACAAAAAATCCACCCACCTGCTCTTGCTGGCCCAAAACGACACCGGCTACAAAAACCTGCTGGCCATCGCTTCAGCCGCCCAACTGGAAGGCTTCTACTACTACCCACGCATCGACCACGAGTTTCTGGCAGCCCATAGCGAGGGTCTCATCGCTACCACGGGCTGCATTTCGGCAGAAATCCCGCGCGCTATCCAGGCAGGCGATCTGGAAACGGCCCGCCAGAAGATGGCCTGGTATGTGGAGGTCTTTGGCCGGGAGCGATTCTTCGTCGAGTTGCAGCAGCACGACGCCATCCCCGAACTGGTGGACATCAACCGCGTACTCATTCAACTGGCGCGCGAGTTCGGCCTGGACATCGTAGCGACCAACGACGCCCACTACATCCGCCGCGAGGACGCCCAGTATCAGGATGTGCTCCTGGCCATCCAGACCGGCTCCCTACTCAGCGACCCCCGGCGGATGCGCATGACCGACGACACCTACTACCTGCGCTCCCCAGAAGAGATGAGCGCGCTATTCGCCGAGGTTCCCGAAGCCATCACCAACACCCTGCGCATCGCCGAAATGTGCGCGGTGGACCTGAGTTTCAAGGGCTACAAATTGCCCCACTTCGAGGTGCCCGACAGGTTCACCGCCGAGACCTACCTGAGGCACCTGTGCGAAGAGGGGCTCCGCTGGCGTTACGGGGAGCGGGCGAACAGCCCCGAGGTCCGGCAGCGCCTGGAGCACGAATTGGGCATCATCCATCAGATGGGCTTCGACGCTTACTTCCTCATCGTGTGGGACCTGGTACGTTACGCCCAGGAAAAAGGCATCTGGTACAACGCCCGTGGGTCAGCGGCCGGTTCCATCGTCGCCTACGCCTTAGGCATCACCTCGGTGGACCCCCTGGAGCATGGCCTGATCTTCGAGCGCTTCCTGAACCCGGGGCGCGTGTCCATGCCTGATATCGACCTGGACTTCCAGGACGACCGCCGGGATGAGATGATGCGCTACTGCGCCCTGAAGTACGGCGAGGACCATGTGGCGCAAATCATCACCTTCGGCACCATGAAAGCCCGCGCGGCCGTGCGCGATGTGGGCCGGGTGCTGGACATCCCGCCTTCCGAGGTGGACAAAATCGCCAAACTCATCCCCAACATCCCCGGCAAACCGGTCAGTCTGAAACAGGCTTTAGATGAGGTGCCCGAACTGCGCCAGCGTTACGAGCAAGAAGAGTATGTGCGCGAACTTATCGACACGGCGATGAAAATGGAAGGGGTGGTGCGCAATGTAGGCACCCACGCCGCCGGGGTGATCATCAGCGACAAACCCATCACCGAATATGTGCCCTTACATCGGCCCACCAGCAACGACGAAAACATGCCCATCAAGGCCGTGACCCAGTATGAAATGGGCATCTTGGAGCGCCTGGGCCTGCTCAAGGTAGACTTTCTGGGGCTGGCCACGCTGACGGTGATGGCCCGCGCCTGCGACCTCATCCGCCAGCGCCACGGGGTGGACCTCAACCTGGACAACATCCCTGTGGACGACCCCGAGGCCTACGCTTTGCTGGGCCGCGGGGAGACGGCAGGGATTTTCCAGGTGGAAGGCCAGGGCATGAGCCGCTACCTCATGGAGATGAAGCCCCGCAACCTATCCAATGTGATCGCCATGGTGGCCCTCTACCGCCCCGGCCCCCTGGAATTCATCCCCAGTTACATCCGCCGGATGCACGGCCAGGAAAAGCCCACCTACCGCCACCCCAAACTGGAACCCATCTTCCGCGAGACCTACGGCATCCCGGTCTATCAGGAACAAATCATGTTCGCGGCCATGGAACTGGCCGGATACACCGCGTCAGAGGCCGATGACCTGCGCAAGGCCATCGCCAAAAAGAAAAAAGCAAAACTGGAAAAGCACCGCAAAAAATTCGTCGAAGGCGCCGTGACCAACGGCCTCGAGCCTGAGGTGGCCGAAGCCATTTTCAACGATTGGGAAGAGTTTGCGCGATACGGCTTCAACAAGAGTCATGCCGCGGACTACGCCAAAATCGCCGTCCAGACCGCCTACCTCAAAGCCCACTATCCCGCCGAGTACATGACCGCCCTCATGTCCGTCACCATCCAGGAGACGGACAAAATCGCCCTTTATGTGGCCGATTGCCGCCGCATGGGCATTGAAGTCCTGCCCCCTGACATCAACGCCAGCGAATGGGACTTCACCATCGAGGACCACGAAGACGGCACCAGCGCCATCCGCTTCGGCCTGGGGGCCATCAAAAACGTGGGGCGCGGTCCGGTCGAACTCATCCTGGCCGCCCGCCGCGAAGGAGGCCCCTTCCGCGATGTCAAGAACTTCCTCCAACGGGTGGATTTGCGCAAGGTCACCAAACGTCCCCTGGAGTCCCTCGTTCGCGCCGGGGCCCTGGATTCCTTAGGGCCGCGTCAGGCCCTGCTGGCCTCGGTTGACCGCATGCTGGCCGTATCGGGAGAACACTGGCGTTACAAAGAGATGGGGCAACTTTCCCTCTTTGGGGCCAGCGAAGCCCTGGATCTCCCCTTCCACTTGCAGGAGCCCGAGGTGCCCCTGCCGCGCCGCACCGAACTGGAGTGGGAAAAAGAACTCATGGGGCTTTATGTCTCCGACCACCCCCTGGCGCCCTACATGAAAGTGCTGGAAAAAACCATCAGCCACCGCGCCTTCGAGTTGCCCGAACTGGCTTCGGGGACCCGCGTGCGGGTGGCCGGCATCGTCATCCAGGTACGCCCTTATCGCACGAAAACCGACAAACTCATGGGCTTTGTGACCATTGAGGACATTCAAGGCTCCATCGAACTCATCCTCTTCCCCAGAACCTGGGACGAGTACGCCCATCTCATCCACACCGACCAGGTGGTGGTGGTCGAAGGCCGCGTAGAGGCCGAAAGCCACACCCCGCGCGTGATCGTGGAAAAAGTGAGCACCGAAGTGCCTCTGGTCCTCCCCTCGCAAACGGAAGATTCGCCCAGAGATGCCCAGCTGGATGAGCAAGCCCCTCCCGCAGCACCCGCACCATCCGCTCCCGCCGCGACCTCACCTGAGCCCGCGCAACCCGCACCCGCACCTGAGCCTTCCACCGGGGAAGACGCCCCGCCACCGCCGGAGCCTTTCCCCGACGGCTTTCTGGAGAACCTCCCGGAGGCCCACACCGGCCCCAATCCCAATACGCTGGAAAACCTCGCCGAACCGGAAGCCATGGCCCCATTCCCCCCTGCATCCTCCGCGGAGCCTTCCGGTTCGCCTGCGACACCTTCCCGCCCCCATGAGTCGGCCATTCCCCTGGCCACCCAACCTGTGCCTGAGGCGTCCCTGCCCACCATGGAGCCGCCCGCGGCATACACGGCGCCTGAAGAGGCAGGGGCCGCGCTCTCCGTGAATGAGGCGCCAGCCGGTTACCCTGCCCCGAACGACCGCGAGATGCCCCCCATCGAGCCACCGCCTGCCGCCCCCTCAGCGCCGCCGCAAACCGCCCCTCCCCCGGCCTCCGAAGAGACGCCCCGCCAGTTACGCATGGTGACCCTGGTCTTCCGCTCCGTGGATCCGCCCCGGGACCGCCTACGCATGCGCCGCGCCTACCTCGAACTCCTGGCCTATCCTGGCCGCGATCGTTTCGCCTTCCGCGTGTTCGAGGGCGATCAGGGCTACCTCATCGAGTTCCCCAACGCCACGACGCAGGTCAGCGAGGAATTGCTGAACCGATTGCGAGACATTGTGGGGCCGGACAATGTGTATGTCGAGGACATCCCCGTCCAGTAACAGCCCGGGGAACCTTCCCCATACACGGCGCAACCCTCTTTCCAACGGCTTCATCCTTCAGGTGCTGCTGCTCACGGGCCTGGCCCTGGGACTGCGGGCGTGGAGACTGGGGAGCCAGAGTCTCTGGTTCGATGAAACCTTCACCGTGTTCATTGCCCGCAAGCCGTGGCTGGAAGGCCTGCGTATTCTGGTGGCGGACGGCGTCCATCCGCCCCTTTTCTATTGGATCGAAAAGATCTTCCTCTCCTTAGGACAGCGGGAAGCCTTGGTTCGACTTCCCGCCATGTTGTTCGGTGTGCTTTCCGTGCCGTTGCTCGCCGCCCTGGCTTACCCTTGGGTAGGACAGCGCACCGCGCTTTGGGCCGCCTTGTTGTACGCCTTGGCCCCTTTCCACATTTTTCCCTGCGCGCTCCGTGGCGCGATGAAGCGGGTCGCTCGCTGACTCTGCTCTGGGCGGCAGCGCCCATCCTGCTGACCCTCACCGTCTCCCTGCAACTCCCCTTCCATGTTTACATGGATCGCTACCTGATTCTGGCCCAACCCGCATGGCTTCTGCTCCTGGCCCACGGTCTTGCCGGTCCTCCCTCCAACGCCAACCATCGGTGCGGAGGCTCTCTGGGGTTCCTAGCCCTCCGCCTTCTTCTGCTTGGCAGCCTTCTCTATGGCGATTACCACCTTCTACGCTCGCCTCCCAAGATCCAAAAAGAAGACTGGCGGGCCGTGGCCGCTTACCTGAACACCCATGCCAAGGACGATGAACTTATCCTTTTGCGGAGCGCCCAAATCGCCATCCCCTTCCACACTTATCCTTTAGAGCCGCGTGTAAGCATCTGGGAAACCAACCGCATGGCCCGGCCCTTTGCCGACCTCGCTTCTCCCTATCCGGGTGTGTGGCTGGTCTACTGGAACGCCGTGGGCAAAACCCATGTCGTGCTGCACGAATGGGTACACCCGGTCCGTTTTGAGCAGGTATGGGGGAGCGCCCCCCTTTCCCGGCAATGGCAACAATCGCCGATGTTCTTTTTGCAGGAACGGGTCGATTTTCCCGGCGTGACCGTATTTCACCTGATACGGCGCAAGTGAGCCTGCGCCATGGGGCCTAAGCGGGCGTTTTGAGAACAAATCCACCTGTCTGGTGCCGTGTTCCTGCCCGGATGTGCCCACCAGCCCTATGGTAGAATTGCAACACTTGCCTACCCCAATCCCCTGCCTCCTTTGCGGCAAGGGATCGTTCAACCAATCCCCTGCATTCCCTGTCTTTTCTTCCCTCTGGGAGGATCGGACCTGGTCTCAACAGGTCAAGGAGGCTTCCAGATGGTTGCCAGCCAGAAGGCGTCGTTACCCCATCGTGATCCCAATGTGCGCGCGATTGGCGTGCTGACCTCCGGCGGCGATGCGCCGGGGATGAACCCAGCCATCCGCGCTGTGGTGCGCACCGCGTTATATCACGGCATCCAGGTCTGGGGCGTCCGGGAAGGGTTCGAGGGCCTCATTCGGGGCGAGATGGAACCGCTTTCGGCTCGCGATGTAGGCGGCATCCTCCAGCGAGGCGGCACCATGCTCTATTCGGCGCGCAGCAAGCGGTTTCTCACGCCCGAAGGGCAACGCGAAGCCATCCGCCAGATGAACGAACGAGGCATTGACGGCCTGGCCGTTATCGGCGGCGACGGCTCCATGCGCGGCGCCTATGCCCTGCATCAGCAAGGTGTCCGGGTGGTCGGCATCCCCGCCTCGATCGATAACGACATCTGGGGCACCAACATCTCCATCGGCGTGGACACCGCCTTGAACACCATCCTCGACGCGGTGGACAAACTGCGCGATACGGCCTCCTCCCACCAACGCGCTTTCCTCATCGAAACCATGGGCCGCGATTGCGGCTATCTCGCCTTGATGGCCGGCATCATCGGCGGCGCCGAGATGGTGCTCATCCCCGAAGTCCAGATCACCATGGAAGAAGTCGCCGAGGCGGTGGAGGACGCGTATCGTCGCGGCAAAAGCCACGCCATCATCATCGTCGCCGAAGGCGCCTCCATCGATGTGCATGACCTAGCCCGTTTCCTGGACGAGCGCAATGTGGGCTTCCGCACCCGCATCACCATCCTGGGACACATCCAGCGCGGCGGGCGGCCTACCGCCTTCGACCGGCTGCTGGCCTCGCGGATGGGCGTCGGGGCCGCGAAAGCCCTGGCACAAGGCCAAAGCGGGAAAATGGTGGCCTTGCAGGGCCGCCAGATCGACCTTGTGGATCTGGCAGAGGTGGGCCAACGCAACCGACGGGCTAACCTGGAATACTACACCATGGCCCGCATGTTGGCCAAGTGAGAACCGGGGAAAGCCACCGCGCCAACGACAAAAAGGCCTGGCCCGGGCAACACGCCCGGCCAGGCCTTTCTTTGCGGCTCGTCTCTCGTTTGCCTTACCGCCGGAAGAACCCTGGCAAGACCTGCAACGCCTTGCCCAAACGGGTGCCGTGCCAGGTCAACAGGCTGCCCTCCACGAGAAAAACGCGCCCTTCACGGGCCGCGGGCGTGTCGGCCAACAAACGCAACAGGGCTTCCCGGTGGGCTTCGTCGAAGGGGAAAGGCTCATCAGGCAGCAAGATCAACTCGGGCTGCTGAGCCACAATTTCCTCCAAAGACACCCTGGGGTAGCGGGTATCCCGCCCGGCGGGGTCTTGAGGCTCTGCGCGGCCCAGGTCGGCGGCCAGGGGATAGCGCCGTTGCCGCCCGGCAAACACATTCACCCCGCCGAAAAGCGCCAGCACATCGTGCATGTAAGTCTGAGCGTTGAAGGTCATCCACCAGGGCGTGCCGTCGTTTAACTGATCGTACCAAATCGGCACGAAGGTGCGCAGCGGAGGATCGAGGGCTGCCAGACGCTGCATCTCGACGCCCCGGCTGAGGGTCTCCACCTGCACCGCGGCCCGTTCGCTGTGGAACAGGCGCACCAACCCCCACAGGGTCTCCAAAGCCTCGTCCACCGTGAGCGGCGTAGCCACCCACACCGGGATCCCCCGCTGGCGCAGGGCTTCCACCGTTTTGCGGGCGTTCTCCTCGCGGTTGGCCAGCACCAAATCAGGCTCAAGGGCCAGGATATCCTCCAGGCGGGCGTTCTTGGGGCCGCCCACCTTGGGCAGGTTTTGTGCCTCAGGAGGATGAAGGCAAAAGTCGGTTACGCCCACCACCGCCTCGCCCATACCCAGATCAAACAAGCTCTCGGTGAGCGAAGGCACCAGAGAAACCACCCGCTCAGGCGGCCGGGAAAGTTCAGGCAACGGCTCGATCATGCTACACCTCTCCCAACAACGCCAGCACCGCGCCGGCCATCAACGCCGCCCCCCGCCATAACGCTTCTTCGTCGAAATCGAACCTGGGGTGATGGTGACCATAAGTCAGCCCCTTGGCTTCGTTGGCTGAACCGATGAAAAAGTAACACCCAGGGATGTCCTCCATAAAGAAAGCGAAGTCTTCCGAGCCCATGGTGCGTTCCGTGGCGCTGATTTCGGCTTCGGGGAAAAGCCGACGGGCCAACGCCCGCACCTGCTCCGCCACCCCGGAGTCGTTGATCACCGGCGGGGTCAACCGCTGGACCTCCACACCGGCCTGCGCCCCAAAGGCCTGGGCCACCCCCTGGGCGATTTCCCGTACCCGTTTCAACACGGTCTCCCGCACCTCCGGCTCGAAGGTTCGGATGGTGCCCTCCAACTCCGCCTGCGGCGGGATGACATTGAAGGCCTCGCCCGCGCGAATGCGGGTGACGCTGACCACGGCGGTATCCAGGGGATCGATGTTGCGGGCCGCCACGGTTTGCAGCGCGGTGACGATATGCGCCGCGGTCACCACCGGGTCGATGGTCAGATGCGGCGCGGCGCCGTGGCCGCCTTTGCCCTGCACGGTGATCAACAGACGATCGGCCGCGGCCATGGCCGGTCCATCGGTCACCCCAAACCAGCCCAAGGGGCGCTCGTTCCACAGGTGCATTCCCAGCACCACATCGGGGCGCGGATCTTCCAGCACGCCCTCGGCCACCATCCCCTCGGCGCCGCCTAACCCTTCTTCGGCCGGCTGGAAGACAAACTTCACCCGCCCAGCCAGCGACGCGCGGCGCCCGGCCAGCAATCGCGCCACGGTGAGGCCCATAGCCACATGACCGTCATGGCCACAGGCGTGCATCACCCCCGGCACCTGGGAGGCATACTCGGCGCCCGTTTCCTCCTGGACAGGCAACGCATCCATGTCAACGCGCACCAGCACCGTAGGGCCCGGGCGCGCGCCTTCCAGCAGGCCCACCACGCCCGTCTTGGCCACCCCTGTGGTGACCGTCAACCCCAGATCGCGTAAGGTCTTGGCGACCACACCAGCCGTGCGCACCTCCTGAAAGCCCAATTCCGGGTGCCGATGCAGGTCTCGCCGCACCTCGCGAGTGAAAGGGAAAAGGGTCTGCGCTTCCTGGAGCAGAGTCTGCATGATTGCCACCTCCTGGCTGAAAGAACGGGCGCCCGCCGCGAAGGCGCTCCACGGCCTGGCGGGAGCGCCAACGCCACGAAAACGAAACCGCGCCAGAAAGCCCTGACCTCTGCCGATGGGGGAACTTCCGGGCGCGGAGGATGGACCAGGGCGTTACGACCCAACGGGTTGGGCCCCGTTGTCCAACCTCCGGGGGCAATCGCCGTTGGCACAAGGGGGCAGTGTGGCCCGCCGTTGGGCCTCGTTCTCGTCCCAGGGCTCCAGTTTATCCCGATGGAACTCTCGCCGCATACCATCCAGTTCGACGACAACCACCTGCTTGAGCGGATACAGGTCCACCACTTTCCCCTCGCCCTCGGGAGTCTTTACCCGTTTCTTGAGTTTCGGCAGGGTCTTGTGGGCCTCCACATAAATTTCGTATTCGTAAATCAAGCAACACCGCAACCGGCCACACATGCCGGTAATTTCTGTGGGGGTCAAGGAAATGCCCTGGGCCTTGGCCATTTTGATGGAGATGGGGCTGAACTCGGTGAGAAAACGCGAGCAACAGCGCTCTTCCATGCCGCAGGCGCCCATCCCACCCAAAAGTTTGGCCACATCCCGCGGGCCGATGCGCCGAAAATCCACCTTCATTTTAGGGTAAAGCCGCCGCATGGCATGAAGGAGCGGGCGCATTTCCGGTCGGCCTTCCTCGATGTTGTAAAGGATGGTGAGAAAACGCTCGTCCAGCGAAATTTCGGCCGCCACGAATTTGACGCCCTCGTAGCCGCCCAGCGCGGCCGCCTTGGCCCGGCAGTTGACCAGGGCGGCGGCCTCCTTTTGTTGAATGAGTCGGCGCAGGGTCAGATCCGCGGCCGAGGCGCGGCGCAACACCTCCCGCCACCCCTCCTCCGGCGGCTCCGGTGGGGGCTCCAAACGCTGCACCACCTCCCCGACCTGCAGGCCGTACTGCGTCTCGACCAACACAAACTCGCCGACCTGCAGGTCGGGGCAGGAAGGCGCATCGTAATGATAAACCCGCCCAACGGAACGGAAGCGGATGCCAACGATGGGGGGCATCTCAGCCAATAAACTCAATGGAGACATTGAGGCCCGGCCCCTGCATGGCCTGAACGCTCAATCTGGCCGCCACCTTTCCGGTCAGGTCGCGCAAGGCCTGGGCCACCGGCGAATCGGGATGAGACACCACCACGGGCTTGCCCTGATCGCCACCTTCCCGCACCGCCGGGTCCATGGGAATGGCACCCAGCAGTTCCACCTGCTGCTCCCGGGCCAGTTCCTCGCCGCCACCACTGCCAAACACATCGACCCGGGTCCCATCGGGGAGTTCCAGGTAACTCATGTTCTCGACCACACCCAACACAGGCACATTGAGTTGCCGGAACATACGCAGCGCGCGGCGGGCGTCGTCCAGGGAGACCTGCTGGGGTGTGGTAACAATAACGGCGCCGCTGAGCGGCAGGGTCTGGGTGAGGCTCAGAGGGGCGTCGCCCGTGCCCGGGGGCAGGTCCACCACCAGGTAGTCCAGTTCGCCCCAGTTCACATCGTTGAGGAACTGACGAATGGCGGAATGGAGCATAGGCCCCCGCCAGATGAGAGGTTGATCCGGTTTGACCATAAAGCCAATGGAAATGACCTTCACGCCATAAGCCTCGGCCGGCTCGATTTTGTTGGCCTCGCGCATGGGCGGCAGCCGGTCCACCCCCAGCATGGTGGGCACATTGGGGCCGTAAATATCCGCATCGATCAGCCCCACCCGGGCGCCCGCTTGGGCCAAGGCCACGGCCAGGTTGACGGCTATGGTGCTTTTGCCCACGCCGCCTTTGCCCGACCCCACGGCGATGGCGTTGCGGATGGGCAGGCGCACCACACCCCGGCTACGGCCATCCTGCGGCACCTCAGCATCCATCTTCACCTCGACCTTCTTCACGCCAGGGAGCGCTTCCACCGCCCGTCGGGCATCGGCTTCCATTGAGGAACGCAGCGGGCACGCCGGGGTCGTCAACACCAGGCGAAACCGTACGGTATCGCCTTCCACCTCCACATCCCGGATCATGTTCAGGGAAACCAGGTCCTTCCCCAGTTCGGGGTCCAGAACCTGACTCAGTGCTTTGAGGACTTGTTCCTTTGTAACAGCCATCGCATACTCCTAAGTAGGATACCG
>DUEP01000050.1 GCA_011176535.1 Anaerolineae bacterium
AAAAGGGAAACTGAAAATTTCGAAGAAGAAATTCCAGAGCCTTCAGACAGATGAGGTGAAGGTCAAAATCGTTGGACAAAAAGGCTCATATTACAAAGTTGAGCTGGTCGAGTGAAGCTCCCATGCTCCTCCTCAACTTCGCCCACCCCCTCACCGACGAGCATTTGGCCCAAATCGAACACCTGACCGGTCAGAAGGTCGACCGGGTCATGGTGATCGACAGTCAGGTGGATACGCAGCAGCCCCTGGCGCCCCAAATCGCGGCCATGGCCGATGCGGCCGGGCTCACCCCCGAGGAATGGCAGACTTTGCCCATTCTCATCAACCCGCCGGCGCTCAACTTCAGCGCGGTGCTACTCGTCGCCGAGTTGCATGGCCGCATGGGGTACTTCCCGCCCTGTATTCGCATGCGCCCCGTGGTGGGGCCCGATGGCCAGCGGGTAGTACCGCCCCGCTTTGAAGTGGCCGAGATCCTCAATCTGCAGGCGTTGCGCGACGAGGCCCGTCATCGCCGCGCGCCGCGCTGACCCCACCGGGCGCCTGACCTGTTGGGCACCGGCTGGACTGGCCGAGGACGCGCCCCCACGCCCCCCCCTGCCCCCCTTCGCCGGAGGGGAGGGGGCGCTTGACCTCGCCACCTCGGAAGGGCAGGAAAGTCGGCCTCACCGGCGCGCCGTCCCCTTGGGGGAAACGCACCGCCCGCAGCACCGACCTCCGCCTGCCCATGGAGTCGCCTTCGGTACCGGTTGCCGACCTTTTCCCCATTCGTTGGGGAGCACGGCTCGGGACGCTTGAGGTACACTTAGGGCGCGATGCGGAGCCGCAGGGGGACACCAGGCTCCCCGTGCTGCGCCGAGCGTGTGATAGGAGGGATGGACACCCATGTCGTTGCACCTGGACTACACCGGCCATCCGTTCTTGGATGTGGGCTTGGCAACGCTCACCGCCTTCGCCCGCAAGCGCCATCCGCGCGACCTCACCACCGACGACTTGGAAACCGCCGCCCGCTGGATGGCGGAGCACTATGTGGTGGACCCGCTGAAGTCGTTCCTCACCGTGGCCTTTCCCAACTCGGGCTTTACCCAGCCCGCCTACAACAAGAAGCCTGAAAAGCGCCGCGTTTACGCCCGTCGGGTGCTCTTCGCCGCCCTGGACGCAACGCTCACCGCGGAGCGCGACCCTTTCACCGGCCGCCCGGCCGCAGCCGTGCCCTACGATGTCAAAGGCACGCTGCCCCCTGGTCGGGCCTTTCGCCAGCATGTGCCGCTGCTCAGCGGCGAAGGCTACATCAACTTCCACCCTTATGGCGATGCCGGCGTGCCCCTCAGCGGCGAGGCCATGCTGGCCTTCCAGGCGCTGCCCCTGGGCTGCGCCAAGGTGGGCGGCAGGCTGCTGGCGGTGCACAGCGACGATCCGCGCATCCTGTTCCACTTCGCCCGCACTTTCTTGGAGACCAATCGCAAACATGTGCAAGCCGCCCGGGCCGCCGGGGAGCGCAAACTCCCCGAAACCAGCCCCCACAAACCCAAAACCACCTTGGTGGAGATCCTGGTCGATGCCTTGCAGGAACGCCGGGAAGCCGTGCGCGGCGTGCCGCCTACCGTCACCGGCTACTACTTCACCAACAGCGGGCAAGGAGCCGAACTGGACCTCTTCCCCCTGCCCTTAGAGGTCAGTGACTTCCTGCAAACCGCCCTCAACCCCAAATACCGCCCGGCATGGGACCAACTGGTGGCCCGGGCCTGGCAGATCACCAAAGCCAAGCGGGGTCAAAGCGAGGCCCCGCCACCCCGCTATAACCGCCTCTATGAAGACCTCTTCGCCCTGCCCCAGGATGCGCCGGGGTTCATCCGCCGCTACTTCCTGCGCCGCCGCCACGGCGCGTGGGGCAAAGATGACCCGACGGCGGCCTACGACCTGCGCCGCGAGGCCGCTTTGCTCTCCTGGCAACTGACCGAACTCTTCCTGCGAAAGGTGATGCTTATGGACGCCGAACGCATCCAACACATCCGTGAACTGGGCGACGCCCTGGCCGAGTACATCGTCGGCCAGAACGACCGCCGTTTCTTCCGCGCCTTCCTCACCGCCCAGCGCTACGACCACCTCCGCATGGCCCTCATCAAGGCTTCCCACGCCGAGGTCAAGCGAGGGCGGCCGCCCCTCGTCACCCTGGAGCGCTTCCTGGCCGTGTTCGAAGAGGCCGAAGGCGTGCCCTACGCCGATTGGAAATTGGGCCGCGACCTGGTGCTCATCCGACTCTTCGAGCAACTTTACGCCAAGGGCTGGCTCCAGGAACACGCCAAGGAAGTCGAACTGCCCGAAACCGAAGACGAATCCGAGTAAGGAGGTCCCCATGTCCTTCATCACCGGCTTACTCTTGATCGATGCCCCCGCCTCGGCCCTGAACAATTTGGGCACCATCCCCGGCGGGGCCACGGACAACGCCGTGGGGGTAAAGACCATCCCCACCCGGGAGGGCCGCTACCCCTATGTCTCAGCCCAGGCTTTCCGCTATTGGCTACGCACCACGGTGGAGAAAGGCCCATGGGGCTGGCAGGCTGCGCCCATCTTCCGTGAGCAGAAAGTCGCCTACACCGATGCCAACCCCATTCGCTGGTGGGATGATGACCTGTTCGGCTATATGCGGGCGCCTTCCAAAAAAGCCGAAGCCGTCAAAGCCCGCGAGAAGAGCGGCCTGGTGGCCGAGGCTACGCCCACCAAGGACACGGTCACCCGCGTCTCGCCCTTCCGGGTGAGCACCTTAGTCTCCCTGGCCCCGGTGCGCATCGTCACCGATTTTGGCACCATGTCCCGCCATGAGGGGGATCCCGTACCCCATGAGCACGAGTTCTACCGCGCCACCCTTCAGGGCCTGTTTTCCCTCGACCTGCACATGGCGGGCACCTTTACCTATGTCAACCGCACCGGCTTCCTTAACCTGGACGAACCCCGGCGGCAGGAAGCGCAAGAAAAGGGGCTGGAGCACCTGGAAGCCGAGCAAGCCTACCGTCTGCCTCACGAAGAGCGGGTGCGCCGCATCCGCGCCTTGCTGGAAGGGCTGGCCCACCTGGAAGGCGGGGCCAAGCAGAGCCTACACTACACCGATGTGACTCCCGACATCGTCTTCGTGGCCGTCACCCGAGGCGGCAACCACCTCTTCGGCCACATCTTCACCACCGATAGCCACGCCCGCCCCGTGCTCCACCTGCCCGCCCTGGCCGAGGCCCTGCTGGTGTACGGCGATGACGTCCTCTCCGACCTCTACATCGGCTGGACGCGGGGCTTCTTGGATGCCGAGCGGGCCAAACTGGAGGAAGCCCTGAGCGAGGGCGGTGCGTTGGAAACTTGGGCGACGCGGGTGTTCATCGCCCACCCCCGGGAAGCCCTGCAAGCCTTGGCCCGGGATCTGGAGGACCATCCCGAGTGGCTGGCGTAGGTTCCTGGACCTCGGGGCGGGGCCCGACAACCTGAGCGGGTTTCGTCCTTCAGGGTACGGGATACCCCCGAGGTCCGGCCCTCACTAAAATCTTCCGGACCCAGAAGGCCTTCCCGGCCCCGGTTCATCCCCAGGAGGACCGAACGGTGACCGAAACGCTGCGTGTCCTCAAAATTGTGGCCGAGGGGCTGACCACTTCGTTCCGCTATCCCCACTTCATGGTCGGGGTGCAGCCCACTTACGAGATGCCCCCACCGGCCACCCTTTACGGCCACATCGCCAGC
>DUEP01000051.1 GCA_011176535.1 Anaerolineae bacterium
AGGCCGGCAAAAGCAGCAAGGGAAGGGCTCGGCTATACCCTGCTTCCGCCGGCGTCAGCCAAGCCAGGTGAAACCAGCGCTGGAGCAGGCTCAAACCCCGCCCAAAGGGCGCATTCCGGGGGTCCGGCAGCCATCCCACCCCTTCCATCTTCGCGCTACTTCGAGGCGTGGTGGTGCCGTCCCCGGCCGTCATCCGCACTTGGTCTTCGGGCACGGGTTCCAGCACCCCTTCCAGAAAACGAAAAGCCGGCCGGGCGTAGGGAAAGCGCCTTTTCTGAAACCCTCGATACCAGGCGCTCCCATCCCGGTCCACCCACCCCAGGGTGACCCAAAGGCAGGTCACCGTGTGTCGTCCCAAGGTGAGCCCTTCCCCCACCGGCAAGGCCACCACCCGATGGAACACCCGCTGTTGCCGGAACACCGGCCGGAAAAAAAAGGTTACCAACGCTTCCTATGCTTCGAGCAAACGGGGGTCTCGCGCTATCCTGCTCATAGGAGCACCTCTTGGTTGGGATGTTGTCCGTCTCTACTTGGCCAGAGGTGCTCCCTTTTTGTCAAAAAAGGCCAAACTTCTGCCTCGACCCTCTCTGAGGGTCGAGGCAAAGGAAGCCTCAAGCCGGACTTGGGGCTCCCTCTGCGTGCAGAACGGCCGCTTCGGTGGCGTAGATGATGGCCAGGGCGACGGCGCCTATCGCCGTGGCGTGGCGCCCCAGCACGGCCGCGGTGATACGGGCGGCCTGGGCCAGGGGGGCAGGCTGCGCCGCTGCACCTCACGGCGTACCGGTTCCAGCAGCAGGTCGCCCACCTGGGCCACCCCGCTGCCGAAAACCACCACAGCCGGGTTGAGCAGGTTGATCAGATTGGCCACGGCGATGCCCAGGTATTCCCCGGCTTGGCGCAGGATTTGCTGCGCCACCAAGTCGCCCCGGCGGGCGGCCAGGGCCACTTCGTGGGCGGTCAGCGTCTCGGGAGGGCCGATGATCAGGGCGAGTTGGGTGGGCTGTTGGGCGCGCACGGCCTCCTGAGCCTGGCGGGCGATGGCCCGTCCCCCGGCCAGGGCCTCCAGGCAGCCCCGGTTGCCGCAGGTGCAGCGGGGGCCGTTTTCCACGATGGTCAGGTGCCCGATTTCGCCGGCGCTACCGGTGGCGCCGCAGTAAATCTGGCCGTGGATCACCCATCCGGCCCCGATGCCCGAACCGACCTTGATGTAAAGCAAAGGGTCGGCGCCGTAGGCCCATTCGCCAAAAGCGCCCAGATTGGCGTTGTTGTTGAGCAACACCGGCCTTCCCCAAGCCTCGACCAGGGCCTCACGGATGGGGTAACCGTGCCGGCGACCGGGCATGACGGGTGGGGTTTTTACCGTACCGGCCTGCTGGTCCACCGGGCCGGGAACCCCCACCCCGTAGGCGCGAATGTGCACGGGGCCACCTGCGCCGCTTCCACGGCCTGTTGGACCTGCTCTTGCACCGTGTGCAGGCAGGCCCCAGGCCCGTCCTCGATGCGGCAGGGGATTTCGCGGTCGGCCAGCACCCGCGCCGCCATGTCGGCCACGCTCGCCGTCAGATGGGTGACCCCCATGTCCGCGCCCACCACCGCCCCCCAATGGGGGTTGAATTCCAGCATTTGCGGGCGTCGTCCCCCCTGGGCCGGGCCTTTGTGGATTTCGTGGGTCAGGCCCAGACGGAGGAAATCGTTTACAATAGGCGTAACGGGGCGGCCCGGCCCAGGCCCAACTCGCGGGCCAACATGGCCCGCGAAATCCCTCCCGGTGCCGAGCGAATACGCTCCAGGAGGGCCAGTTTGTTCAATGACCCAACAGGAGGGTTGGCTTCGGGCATAAATCTCCGCTGCATGACGGGAAACCAGGCGTGAATCTGCGTTCAAGCATAGGTATCCCGCCTGATTTGTCAAGTAAACGAACAAAGTTGCACTTTTTGTTTGTTTTCCTCGCGAATCAAGGAGGTCTCGTATGTCGGTATCGCACCCCCTGGCCGGCGTTTATGCCGCTGCCGTGACACCCATGGATGCCCAGGGCCGTCCCCTCCCTGAAGCGTTGCCGCGTCTGCTGGATTTTTTGCGCGCACGAGGTGTGCATGGGGTGTTGTTGTTGGGCACCACGGGCGAAGGGCCTTCTCACAGCCCGGAGGAGCGCCTGGCGCTAATGCAGGCCGCTGCCACGTACCGGCAGGCGCATCCCGACCTGCGGGTGCTGGTGGGCACCGGAACGCCCAGCCTGGACGAAACCGTCCGCCTGACCCGCGCCACCTTTGCCCTGGGGCTGGACGGTGTGGTGGTGCTGCCCCCCTACTACTTCCGCCGCGCTTCGGAAGACGGTCTCTTCGCCTGGTTTGCCGCCCTGATGGGGCAGGCCGTGCCTGAGGACGGCGCGCTGTTTGCTTATCACATCCCCCAGATTGCGGGGGTGGGCTTTTCGCTGGAACTGCTGGCCCGGTTGAAAGACGCCTTCCCCAGGCGCTTCGCCGGACTCAAAGACTCCTCCGGGGATCCGGAGTTTGCTGCGGCGTTAGGCGCGCGTTTCGGTTCGGACCTCCTGGTGTTTACCGGCAACGATCGCTTGCTTTCTCACGCGTTGCGACATCAAGCCGGGGGGGCGATCACCGCCCTGGCCAATCTGGCCTCGCCCTGGTTGCGTGAGGTGTGGGAGTCCTTCCAGCAGGGCGACGAGGCGCAGGCCCGGGCTTTTCAGGTCCGTTTAGACGCCGCCCGAACGGCTTTGGAACGCTTTTCGCCCTTTGCCCCCACGCTGAAGGAGGTGCTGCCCGCTCTGTTCGACCTGCCCTCCTGGGGCGTCAAACCTCCCCTGGTGCCTCTGGGGAGCGAGGGGGCCCAGGCCGCCCTGAGCGCGCTGCAGGCGGCGGGGATCCCATGAGAGGTGACCCGATGACCGACCCCTCATCCAATACCCCGGAGGTTTCGCCCCTCCCTCCGGCGGCACGCCCAGTGCAGGCGGGCCGTGTTCAACTGTGGCCGCGCGGTGCTCTTTTTGTGGGTGGGGCTGTTGCCTGTGGCGGCTTTTCTGGCCGGTGGGACCTTTGGCCAGGTCGCCGATCGGGGGGAGGCCGTGATGCGCGCCTTCCTCGGCGTGCCTTTTGCCCTGGTGGGGGTGTTCTTCCTGGCCAAGGCCGTATTCTTGCTCATCGCCCGGCGACGGCTCCCTGCCCGCCTGCTGTTTGATGGGCTTGCCTTGGGCCTGGCCGTGGCCTTCCACTACTGGCTCTTCTTCGGCCGGGCCACGGGGGAGGGTAGCGCCGGGTTGCCCCTGCCCGGCGGTCTCTTCGTTGAGGTGCCCTGGCCTCTGCCCCCGAATTCTGTGCTGACGAAGGTGGGGCTGGCCGTCCTGCTGGTGATTCTGGATGGGTATCTGCTCTCGGACCTCTGGGCCCTGATCTGGTACGTGAAGCCATAGGCGGAGTGAGGGCTAATGGCCATGGCTTTCGCCCACCGGCCCGAACCACGCGGCTTTGGCTCCCAGGCGGGCGATGTTCCTCGCCAGCACGGCGGCGATCAGGGTGGTCAGGGGGACGGCGGCGATCAGGCCCAGGGAGCCGACCAGAGTGCGCACCACCTCTTCGGCGATGAATTCGAAGTTGAGCAGTTTCCCCCAGGGCGTGTGCCCCAGGGAGAACAGAAGGAACATGGGGAGGGAGGAACCGGCATAGGCCAGCACTAAGGTGTTCACCGTGGCGGCGACATGGTCCTGGCCGATGTGCATGGCCCGGCGAATGAGGTGGCTTAAAGGCTGGGCGGGGTTGGCGGCGTGGAGTTCGAACACCGCCGCGGCCTGGGTGGTCACCAGGTCATCCAGGACGCCCAAGGCGCCGATGATCATCCCGCCCAGGAGCAGGCCACGCAGGTTGATGGTCGCCCCAGCGAATTGGAGCAGGTACAGGGCGTTTTCGTCGCCGTAGCCCGTGAGTTGGGTGAAGGCCACGAAGAACCACGCCAGCAGTCCGGTAAGCAAAAGGGAGAGCACCATGCTCAGGGCCGCGGCATGGGTTTTCAGGGTCCAGCCATAGGTGAGGTAGAGGGTCACCCCCAGGAGCACCATGGCCCCCAGGATGCTGGTGCGCACGGGGTCTTCCCCGGCCAGAATGTGGGGGATGATGTACACGATGACCACGGCCAGGCTGTAGGCCATGGCGAGCAGGGCGCGCAACCCCTTCCAGCCGCTGATGAGCAGGATGGCGGCCAGGAAGAGGGCGCCCAACCAGGCCAGTTGCGGGGCGCGCACCCGGTCGGCGTAAAAGGCGTTCAATGTGCCATCGGGCTGTTTGTTGAGGCTGACCAGGAGGCGCTCCCCCGGGCGAAAGAGGTGCACCACGGGATAGGTCTGGTATTTAGCGTACTCGATCTGCATGGGCACCCCGGCGTACTCCCCCTCCAACAGGCGCACCTGCAGCACCTGGTAGGGCTGCGTGTGATCGCCCAGGGTCACGGTGCCCTCCTCGAGCACTTTTTCCACCTGGGCCACCACGGTTTCGGAGCCGTAGGTCAACTCGGGGATTTCTCCCACGGGGTGGCGTTGGGTGCTGAGCCAGGCCAGGGTCAGCCCGGTGAGAACGAGCACCAGCAGCCAGTAACGGCGGGTTCGCGGCTTGTCATCCATGGGTGCCTCCCGAACGCGTCCAATCTGGGGAATGCTGCCGTCCGGCCTCAGGCCTTTTCGGCGCGGCGCATGGTCTGGAAGGCGGTAATGGCCACTTCCAGCATGTCGATGGTGGGTTCGCGGGTGGTCAGGCGTTGCAGGGCCAGGTTGGGGGCGATGAGCAGCCGGATGAAGGGATGGGTGGCGTGGCGGGCGGTGAAGCGGAGGTATTCGTAGGCCAGCCCGGCCAGCACGGGCAAGAGGAGCAGGCGGCTCAACAGACGGGGCAGCATGGGCAGCGGCCCCAGCAAGGCGAAGAGCACAATGGAAAGCAGCACAAGAATAAGCAAAAAGGCGGTCCCGCAGCGGGTGTGCTCCTTGGGGTAGCGGGCCACACTTTCGGGGGTGAGCGGCGCGTAAGCCTCGAAGGTGTTGATGGTCTTGTGTTCGGCGCCGTGGTACATGTACAATCGCCGCACCTCGTTCATCCGACCGATGAGTCCCACATAGGCTACCAGGAGCACCAGCCGTACCACCCCCTCGAGCAGGTTGCCCCACCAGGCGTTCCAGCCCCAGAGGAGTTCTGCCCATCGACCCACCGCGGCGGGAAGCAGGAAGAACAGACCGACGCCCAGCACTAAGGACACGCCCAGGGTGAGGTAAAGGGCCGCGCCTTCCAGTTGTTCGTCTTCCTCCATCTGGACATTGGCCGAGAGGGTGAGGGCCCGCATCCCCAGCACCAGGGCATCCCAAAGGCCGAGCAGGCCGCGCAGAAAGGGGATCCCGGCCAGCCGACTTTGGTAAATGGCGCTCAGGGGCTCGGTGTGGGTGACGATGTCGCCGTTGGGGGCGCGCATGGCGATGGCTACAGCGCTGGTGCCGCGCATCATCACCCCTTCGATGACGGCCTGCCCGCCGTAGGAAGGCAGGCGTTCTGCGGGGGTGGGGGGCGAGGCGGTCGCCTCTTCATCGACTTGAGCAAAAGCGTTCCAGAAAAGGAGCACCACTCTGCGGAGCATATCCAGCGATTTCATCCGACCTCCGGTTGGTCTTGCGGTAAGTTGGGCCTATCATACGCGATTTTGCTCCCAAGAGCAAGCGTTGGCTTGACAAGGTTCCCGCTCGTCGGTATAATCCGCTTGCCCATCGCCGGAGCGATGAGGTGTTTTTGTTGTTTGTCCATACCACCGACAGGTGAACGAAGGAGAACAGCCATGCCCCCAGTACCCAAGCGGAAGGTCTCCCGTGCTCGCCGTGACAAGCGGCGTGCCCATCACGCGTTGAAAGCCCTTCATCTGGTGCAGTGCTCGAACTGCGGCGAGATGCGTCTGCCGCACACCGTGTGCCCGAATTGCGGTTTCTACAAGGGGCGTGAAGTTGTCGAGGTCGAGCGCAAATAGTTGAGGTTCCCGCCACGTCTGGGAGCACGGGTTCGCCGTGGCCTATTCGACCTTCGTAGCGGAGGCGGAAGTCGCTGTAGGCGGTAACCCGTGTTTTTTTGTTTGGCGCAGCCCTCGGTGGCTGTGTCGCCTCAACGGTGGGGCGCTGCGAGATGGGGGATTACGATAGAATGGAAAGGAACGCAGGTCGTGCCCGCCTTCTGGCTGTTCCCCGGAGGAGCGTCGTGGCGAAAAGGACATGGTGGCCCGTGGTCGGGCGTCTTATGTTGGGGTTGATGGGGTTGAGCCTGCTGTGGGCCTTCCGTTATGCCCAGGAGAAGCCGCCGGTGGTCTTCGATGCGTTGGAGGACAACCAGGCGGTGCAGGGGAGAGTGCCGGTGCGGCTGCGTGGCCCGCTGGAGGTGGTGCGGGAAGTGAGTCTGGATTTCGCCTACGCCGACGCCCCGGAGGCTTGGTTCCCCCTGGCCCGGCGGCGTGGCCTCCCGGCGGATGGCCTGCTGGCTGTTTGGGACACCACCACCCTGACCGATGGCGATTACCTGTTGCGCTTGCAGTACACCACGCAGGACGGCCAGACCTTTGTGCTGCGAATCAAACTGCGCGTGCGCAACTACACGCCCATCGAAACGCCCACGCCTTCGCCTACGCCGGTGCGGACCGCGGGCGAGGTGGGCCCCACGCCCACGGCAACGCCCACGCCTTCGCCCACGCCGGTGCCGCCCACACCCCTGCCGCCCAACCC